>NZ_CAWPCB010000038.1:0-220659 GCF_963886535.1 Proteus sp. G2675 | reverse complement strand
CACATAACACGTATCTCTTAGGTAAGGAGGTGATCCAACCGCAGGTTCCCCTACGGTTACCTTGTTACGACTTCACCCCAGTCATGAATCACAAAGTGGTAAGCGCCCTCCCGAAGGTTAAGCTACCTACTTCTTTTGCAACCCACTCCCATGGTGTGACGGGCGGTGTGTACAAGGCCCGGGAACGTATTCACCGTAGCATTCTGATCTACGATTACTAGCGATTCCGACTTCATGGAGTCGAGTTGCAGACTCCAATCCGGACTACGACAGACTTTATGAGTTCCGCTTGCTCTCGCGAGGTCGCTTCTCTTTGTATCTGCCATTGTAGCACGTGTGTAGCCCTACTCGTAAGGGCCATGATGACTTGACGTCATCCCCACCTTCCTCCGGTTTATCACCGGCAGTCTCCTTTGAGTTCCCACCATTACGTGCTGGCAACAAAGGATAAGGGTTGCGCTCGTTGCGGGACTTAACCCAACATTTCACAACACGAGCTGACGACAGCCATGCAGCACCTGTCTCAGCGTTCCCGAAGGCACTCCTCTATCTCTAAAGGATTCGCTGGATGTCAAGAGTAGGTAAGGTTCTTCGCGTTGCATCGAATTAAACCACATGCTCCACCGCTTGTGCGGGCCCCCGTCAATTCATTTGAGTTTTAACCTTGCGGCCGTACTCCCCAGGCGGTCGATTTAACGCGTTAGCTCCAGAAGCCACGGTTCAAGACCACAACCTCTAAATCGACATCGTTTACAGCGTGGACTACCAGGGTATCTAATCCTGTTTGCTCCCCACGCTTTCGCACCTGAGCGTCAGTCTTTGTCCAGGGGGCCGCCTTCGCCACCGGTATTCCTCCACATCTCTACGCATTTCACCGCTACACATGGAATTCTACCCCCCTCTACAAGACTCTAGCCAACCAGTTTCAGATGCAATTCCCAAGTTAAGCTCGGGGCTTTCACATCTGACTTAATTGACCGCCTGCGTGCGCTTTACGCCCAGTAATTCCGATTAACGCTTGCACCCTCCGTATTACCGCGGCTGCTGGCACGGAGTTAGCCGGTGCTTCTTCTGCGGGTAACGTCAATTGACAAGGGTATTAACCTTATCACCTTCCTCCCCGCTGAAAGTACTTTACAACCCTAAGGCCTTCTTCATACACGCGGCATGGCTGCATCAGGCTTGCGCCCATTGTGCAATATTCCCCACTGCTGCCTCCCGTAGGAGTCTGGGCCGTGTCTCAGTCCCAGTGTGGCTGATCATCCTCTCAGACCAGCTAGAGATCGTCGCCTAGGTGAGCCTTTACCCCACCTACTAGCTAATCCCATATGGGTTCATCCGATAGTGCAAGGTCCGAAGAGCCCCTGCTTTGGTCCGTAGACATTATGCGGTATTAGCCACCGTTTCCAGTAGTTATCCCCCTCTATCGGGCAGATCCCCATACATTACTCACCCGTCCGCCGCTCGTCAGCAAGAAAGCAAGCTTTCTCCTGTTACCGCTCGACTTGCATGTGTTAGGCCTGCCGCCAGCGTTCAATCTGAGCCATGATCAAACTCTTCAATTAAAAGTGTTTGATGCTCAAAGAAATCGAAAACTTAGCTTATTCATTATATGAATTAACTTGTTAGTCACTCTTCAAGACTTGATACATCTAATTTTTTAGAAGATATCGTCTCTGCGAGTGCCCACACAGATTGTCTGATAATTTGTTAAAGAGCAGTGCAACTATCGCTGCCGTTTCCGGTCTTCTGCGTTGTTGCGAGGAGGTGCATTCTACATCTTCCTCATTCAGTGTCAAGCGCTAATTTATCAGGCTTTTCACTTTTTCTTTTGTTCTCTCAGCCGGTTCGCTTAGCGCCCTGTGCCGTGACAACGAGGGCGCATTATAGGGAGTTTTGTGAAGCTGGCAACACTTTTTTTTGATTTTTTTACCGACCGTTTAATTTTCCAACAAATTTAACTTAAAGCGCCAATTTTCTGAGCGTTTTAAAGCCAAAATCGGCTAAAACCGGTTTTAATAATTCACTATACTCATCTTCTTTAAGACAGTAAGCAAAACTAATTTCTTTTGAACCTCTGATTTTATCTTGATTTACAACTAACCACGCAGTTCTTCTTGCAATTGCACCACCAGAATCAATAATTCGAGTACCATCAGGCAAAACAGAAAGTAACTCTTCTTCTAATAGAGGAAAATGGGTACACCCTAATACTACCGTATCTGGTGGCTCTTTCATTTTAAGCCAAGGAGCTAAAATTCTACGTAGCTCATCGCATGACACCTTTTCGCCATGCAGTTTTTTTTCAGCCAACTCCACCAGCTCTGCAGAACCTAATAGATGCACTTTACACTCTGTCGCAAAGCGTTCGATAAGCTCATGAGTATAAGGTCGCTTAACCGTTGCTCTTGTGGCTAATAGACCGACCACACCATTACAGGTAAGTTTTGCTGCAGGTTTAATCGCAGGAACAACACCAACAATGGGGATATCAGTAAATTTAGCACGTAAAGCAGGCAGACTTACTGTACTTGCGGTATTACAAGCGATCACAATCGCTGCTAACTCATGCTGTTGCGCGACAGCACTGACGATACGAACGACACGCTCGATAATAAACTCTTGAGGTTTCTCACCATAAGGAAATGCTTCATTATCGAAAACATAGATATAGTGAGCATCCGGCAGTTTTTCACGGATCTCTCGATAAATAGATAAACCGCCAACCCCTGAGTCAAAAACTAAGACAGTGGGATTAGCGGTAGATTGTGCATCAGAAGTTGTAGCTTCCGGTGAGGAAATATTCACGTCCTGGCGTGCGATAGCCATAAGCTGTCTCATAATCTTTATCAAACAGGTTGGCTATTCTACCACGAATTGAGAGATGAGATGTAATAGGATATGACGCAGTTAAATCCCAAAGACTTACCCCACCTAAAGAAACATTCTTATTTGTGCCATAATCTTTATCTGTACGCTGACCAATATATTGGTAAGTAACTCCTATATCGAGTTTCTCAACTTGCCAATCAAGTTGATATTTCAACTGTTGACGAGCCCGACGATCAAGACGTTGGTGTGTTCCTTTATTTCTAGTATCTATATATTGTAAATTAAAGGTATGATGGAAAATCCAAGTATCCATTTCTCCAGTAAATTCAACACCTTTAATTAACGCTTTGCCAATATTATAATTTTTCCATCCTTGCTTATCATCGGCTTCAATCAAATTAGTAATATTATTTCTATATGCAGTCAAACGCCACTCTAAAGGCCCTGTTATCCCTTCAAAGCCTCCCTCCCATTGTTTACTTTCTTCTGGCTGTAAATTTGGGTTGCTTCCCCATGTACTATAGAGTTGCATCAGTGTTGGTGCCTTATACGCAGTACCATAACCACCAATCACGCGATAACCTGCCACAAATTCCCATGCTAAATTCGATTGCCAAGTCGTATGCCAACCATATTCAGAATGCTTATCCGAGCGTACTGATGCTTCAGCAATAACATCGCCTAACTTTTGCTGCCCTGTTAGATATAAACCCGTATTATCGAAATGTTCTTTATTAGGGAATCCATTAGAGCCCGCTTTAATTGATTGACGCTGCCAATCAATACCCCCCCCAATACTGCCATTTCCTAATAAAAGGTGATTACCCCACTGAACATTATATTGTTCGGAGTTGGTAAACCGGCTACCTTTACCATAACGACCTTGATGTGGATCGTAATCATAATCTTTGGTGTAGTTATAACTGGTATTCAAATAAGAAGAGTAGTTATCACGATGAAACTTCACACCACCATCATAAGTGCGGCTAAATAGTGCACGAGTATCAGTAATAATGGTATTATCGTTATAATCTGGCTCAGCATCATAAGCCATACGATTATCAAAACCATAAGCCCGTGCATATACAGAAACGTTATCATTTATATCGTGATTAACGCCTAACCATAGTGACTTATTCATAAAACCATCACGATCAGGTTGAGGATGCCCTCCTGTATTACCTCTCGCTTCTACATCATAGCCTTTGGTATAGAGATAACTACCTGCCACCGTTAGTGTTGTTTTATCACCGATTTTTTGTTTTACAGAGCCATCATATTCTTGATAACCATGAGAACCCATTGTGGCATTGAGAGTGCCACCTTCGTTTTCTCTTTCAGTTAGAATATTAATTACCCCACCAATTGCATCAGATCCATAAACCGAAGAGCGAGGCCCTCTTATATATTCAATCCGCTGAACAAGAGAAAGGGGAATTTGGCTAATATCAGAACTTCCTGAAACATTCGCCTGATTTAAACGTACACCGTCTACTAAAATAAGAACATGGTTTGAATTTGTACCTCTCACAAATATTGAGCTTTGTTGCCCTATACCACCACTTTGTGCTACATCAATCCCTGGCATTCTACGCAATACATCAAGCACACTATTGCTCTGCCAGCGATCGATCTGTTCACGATCAACAATAGTCACTGGCGCTAAAATAGAGGAGGTAGGTTGTTGAAAACGATTAGCAGTCACACTCAATGTATTATCAGCCTGTGCAAATAGGTTGAAACTGCTCGTCATAACACTTAAAGCAACACTTGAAAGAAAAAATACTTTTTTATTATTCATGAAATCTGCATCCAACAGAAATAAGTAGCAGGATGCCGCCAAAATTAAATAAAACGCGTACTTAATTTTACATGCGACAAATGTTCGGCAGGTCTTCGGACTCTAGGTTAAATACTCTGAGCATTTAAGATAATGACTTCCCACAGCACTGATTTTGGTGCATTGCAGTGTCTTTTATTATCCTTGATCCTATTACCGCTGCGCGTCAGTTCTGGCTTTGCACCAGATTCCCTTTTCACTCCATATCGGAGACCGAATCGCTATGCTACGATGCCAACTTCACTGAGTCCAGAAATTGAACATGAAGAATACTGGACATCTTCATGAGGATCTCTACAATTTCGCTCGCTTAACTTTATTACTGCCAAAAACAAGGCGAGATACCATGCAAAATTCATTACCAACGCAAACATACCAGTCTCAACTGAATGAAAAGACCGAACGCCTACAAAAGATGATGGCACCTTTTAATGCGCCTAATGTGGAAGTTTTTTCATCACCAGAACAACATTATCGTATGCGTGCAGAATTTCGCATCTGGCATGAGCAGGACGCTCTGTATCATATTATGTTTGATCAAGAGACTAAGCAGCGTATCCGCGTTGACCAATTTCCAGTGGCGAGTCAACTGATTAATCAGATGATGGTAGCTTTATTGGCAGAAATAAAAGATAAACCAACACTGCGCCATAAATTATTTCAAATTGATTATCTTTCAACCTTAAGCAATAAAATCATTGTATCGTTGTTATATCACAAAAAAATTGATGAGACTTGGCAACAAGAAGCGACAGCATTACGCCAAACATTAATTGCTCAGGGGTTTGATGTGCAATTAATTGGCCGTGCATATAAAACTAAAATTATGCTCGATAATGATTTTGTCGATGAAGTATTACCTGTTGCTGGTCAACAGATGATCTATCGTCAAGTAGAAAATAGCTTTACCCAACCTAATGCACAGGTCAATATTAAGATGTTGGAATGGGCACTATCAGTCACTGAAAACTCAACCGGTGATCTGTTAGAGCTTTATTGTGGTAACGGCAATTTCTCTCTCGCCCTTGCACGTAATTTTAAGCGAGTGCTGGCCACTGAGATAGCGAAGCCTTCAGTGCATGCAGCGCAATATAATATCGCGATGAACCATATTGATAATGTTAAAATTATTCGTATGTCAGCGGAAGATTTTACTCAAGCAATGAATGGCATAAGGGAATTTAAACGCTTAGAAGGGATTAATCTACAAGATTACCAATGTGAAACTATTTTTGTTGACCCACCACGCAGTGGTTTGGATGAGAAAACTGTTGAGTTGGTCAAGAATTACTCGCGCATTTTATATATCTCTTGTAATCCCCAGACTCTGTGCCAGAATTTAGAAACGCTGATCAAAACTCACAAAATCAGCAAGTTAGCACTTTTTGACCAATTCCCTTACACCCATCATATGGAATGTGGTGTGTTATTGGAGAAAAGATAACTTTTAGTTTTAGAAGTTATAGTAGAAATTACCACTAAAACCCCAATAAAAACAAAACACCAGTAAGTGCACTTACTGGTGTCAAAATCTCGCTGTGTTTACAACCAAAAGCTGATAACAATTAATATTGCTCTGCTTGCGATGCTTTCTCAGCGTCTTCTTCCTGTTCACGTAGACGTTTACGCTGTTTAATTTGACGATAAATCCATAGAGCAATAATCACAATACATACAGAAGAAAAGAAGTTAGAGCCCATTTCAGGGTTAGAGGTTTTTAAATAAGCATTGTAACCAAATAGCCCTAATAAAAAGAATGAGAAAATTAACTTAGGCATACCATCAGTCATTGGTTGATTTAAATAACGTTGGTATAAGCAGTAAACAGCTAGAACTAAACTAATCAGTGGAAAAATAGACCAAGGTCCAGTAAGTGGGTTAAATAAAGTTGAGTAACTACCATGTAAAGCAACACCGATAACTACGGAAAGTAATAGTGTGCTTTTTTCACAGCGATTTTGTTCCATCATTTATCTCCTTTCTGATGCATTTTTTTCTTTATTTCGGGGTTATTTTGTAGAGGTGTTTCTAAATCACGTCGATACCAATAGTAAGCGCCTTTGGCAATCATCCGTAGTTGTATTACTAATCTTTCTTCTAATTGTTGGCGTTTTTCAATATCAATATCTAATGCTTCTGCCCCTGCACTAAATACGATAGTCACCATCGCTTCAGCCTGCATTTCAGTAAAATAACGTGGCATATTACTTTCTTGCTCAAGATAGTCTGCCAGTTCTGCAATAAAATGTTGGATCTCTCGTGCGACAGCGGCACGAAATTCAGCAGATGTGCCAGAGCGTTCACGTAACAATAATCGAAAAGCATTCGGATTATTACCAATAAATTCCATAAAGGTAGAAACCGATGTACGGATCACACTTCCACCTTTAGCAATACGCTGTCGTGCTTGTCGCATCAATTGACGTAGCATCAGTCCACTTTCATCGACCATAGTTAACCCCAACTCATCAACATCTTTAAAATGACGATAAAATGAGGTAGGTGCAATACCCGCTTCTCGCGCCACTTCTCGTAAGCTTAGGCTAGTAAAACTACGTTCTGCACTGAGTTGGCTAAAAGCTGCTTCAATCAAAGAACGGCGGGTTTTTTCTTTTTGTTTCGCTCTGATGCCAATATTATTACTCACAGCAATCCTGATAATCCAAATGTGGTTTATAACCAATATATCAAATTTTTACAGAAAATAAGTACGTACCGTTATCCATAACGACACATTCAGATAAAAAACTAAATAAAGTGTGACTAATGCCCCTAATGTCAATTGGGCTATTATTCATTCTAATGTTAATATGTCGTTGTCGTTTTGTATAAAACAGGTCTCTTCCTATGCAACATTCTCATTTCGATGCAATTGTAATCGGTTCAGGTCCTGGTGGTGAAGGCGCGGCCATGGGGCTGGTTAAACAAGGAAAACGCGTCGCCGTCATTGAACGTTATGATCAAGTCGGTGGTGGTTGTACTCACTGGGGAACTATCCCTTCAAAGGCTCTACGCCACGCGGTCAGTCGTATTATCGAGTTTAATCAAAACCCGCTCTATAGCGACCAATCTCGCCTGATCAACTCCTCTTTTTCTCAAATACTACGCCAAGCCAGCACGGTAATCAGTCAACAGACTAAAATGCGTCAAGGCTTCTACGAGCGTAATCATTGTACGATGTATTCAGGCGAAGCTGCTTTTATTGATGATCATAGAATTAGCGTACGTTATCCTGATGGTACTTGTGATATTCTCAGTGCAGATAATTTTATTATTGCCACAGGCTCTCGCCCTTATTGCCCACCGGATGTTGATTTCTCACACTCTCGTATTTATAACAGCGATACCATACTCGACCTTGAGCATGAACCTCGCCATGTCATTATTTATGGTGCTGGGGTCATTGGTTGTGAATACGCTTCTATTTTTAGAGGTCTAAGAGTAAAAGTTGATTTAATTAATACTCGTGATCATCTACTGTCATTCCTTGATCAAGAAATGTCAGATGCACTCTCTTACCATTTTTGGAATAACGGTATTGTTATTCGACACAATGAAGAGTACGACACCATCGAAGGCGTTGATGATGGCGTTATTGTTCATCTAAAATCCGGTAAGAAAGTCAAAGCCGATTGTCTGCTTTATGCTAATGGTAGAACGGGTAATACCGATACGCTTGGTTTAGAAAATGTTGGGATCAAAACCGATAGCCGTGGACAAGTGGCAGTTAATGCGCATTATCAAACCAGTTGTGAACATATCTATGCAGTAGGTGATGTGATTGGCTATCCAAGCTTAGCCTCTGCGGCTTATGATCAAGGGCGCATTGCAGCACTTGCGCTTACCACAGGCACCTCGGAAACGCATTTAATTGAAGATATTCCAACGGGTATCTATACCATTCCAGAAATCAGCTCTGTGGGTAAAACGGAACAGCAACTCACCGCAATGAAGATCCCCTATGAGGTCGGTCGTTCACAATTTAAGCATCTTGCTAGGGCCCAAATTGCAGGTATGAATGTCGGTAGCTTAAAAATTCTTTTTCACCGTGAAACCAAGCAAATTTTAGGTATTCACTGCTTTGGCGAGCGCGCTGCTGAAATAATTCATATCGGCCAAGCAATTATGGAGCAGAAAGGAGAAGGCAATACTATCGAATACTTCGTTAATACCACCTTCAACTATCCAACCATGGCGGAAGCCTATCGCGTTGCTGCTTTAAATGGTTTAAATCGCTTATTTTGATGCTGCTTTCTTAGCCTCATAAAATGCGGTCATATGATCACGGATTGTCTCTGCTAATTGTTCATAACGATTACGCAAAGGCGATCCGGGGCGATAAGCCAAAATAATAGAACGTGATGGGTTAGGTGAAGTACAATCTAAATAGCAAACGCCATCGCGTTTTTGTGCTTGAGGTACCGCTAAATCAGGTAAAAGTGTAATACCACTTCCTGCAGCGACCATATTACGCAATGTTTCTAAACTAGTTGCTCTAAAATGGGTATCTTCTTTAGCCCCTGCTTGGAAACAAAAACCTAAAGCTTGATCACGTAAGCAATGCCCATCTTCTAACATTAATAAACGTTGGCCTGCTAAGTCCCCCATCGGCACTGATTTGCGATCATGCCATGGATGCTCATCATAAATAGCTAATTTCATCGGCTCTTCAAACAAAGGCACTTCTATAAAAGGGGCACTCTCTTTTACCATGGCTAAAATAGCACAGTCGAGTTTACCGCTATCTAACTGAGCTAATAAGCTATTGGTTTGTGCTTCGTGAAGATACATCTCTAACTTAGGGTAGTTTCTATGTAATTCGGGAATAATATGCGGTAATAAATAAGGTCCAACAGTAGGAATAAGCCCAATATGTAACGGCCCTGCCATACTCTCACCTTGTAGTGATGCCATTTCTTGTAGCACTTTCACTTCACGTAATACCGTTTTCGCTTGCTCTACTAGCAATAATCCCTGCTGGGTAAACAGTACTTTGCGACTGGTTCTTTCAAGTAACATAACGCCTAATTCGTCCTCAAGTTTACGAATTTGGCCACTTAATGTTGGCTGGCTCACATGGCAAGAATCTGCCGCACGGCGAAAATGTTTATGCTCAGCTAGAGCCACCAGATATTCCAAATCACGGATATTCATTGCAGATCCCATACTTATTACTGATAGTTAATAGCTATAGATAATATAACAACTGATAAATTTTTCTATCAATCGTGCGTTATTGTAACGTGATTTTTTCATCTTTTATCAATAAATGGTGATATATCAATTGATTAAACTATTATTATCGGTAAGCGTCCATAAAAAAGCAGGGCAGTTCATGAGCCACCCTGCTTTTTTTGAATAATCTGTCAGTTATACAATGGGATAAAACTACTCATCCATATTAAACTGTTTTTTGGCCTCAGTAATGGCATAAGAAACCTGCTGTTGAGATACTCCACCTTTTGCTAATCGTTTATCTAAACAAGATTGCAATGAAAGGATCTCGTAAACTTCAACGGTAATTTTGCTACTAAACTTCTGTAATTCAGATAGCGCCAACTCTTCAAGCGCTTTACCTTGCTCAATTGCACTAACAACAACTTCACCGACAATATGGTGAGCTTGGCGAAATGGCACCCCTTTTGCGACTAAATAATCAGCAAGCTCTGTCGCATTGGCATAACCTTGTTTTGCGGCCTCTTCACAACGAGGACGGCGAACCTGCAACCCATCAAGCACTAATGTTGCCATATGCAAACAATCAGACCAAGTATCAACGGCATCAAACAGCCCTTCTTTGTCTTCTTGCATATCTTTATTATAAGCAAGAGGCAACCCTTTTAGGGTCATCATCATTGCGGTTAATGCCCCTTGTACACGCCCGCACTTACCACGAATAAGTTCTAATGCATCAGGATTTTTCTTCTGTGGCATTAATGAAGAGCCAGAAGTGACTTTATCTGAAAGCTCAATAAAACCTGCTTCCCCACTATTAAAGAAAATCAAATCTTCAGCAAAACGAGAAAGATGCACCATACCAATAGCGGCCGCAGATAATAGCTCTAACACATGATCTCTATCTGATACGCTATCTAAACTATTGTTTGTTGCACTGGCAAAACCCAACCATTGGGCTAATTGTTCACGATCAATATCATAAGCGGTACCCGCCAAAGCGCCACTACCCAGTGGACTTACATCTAAACGCGTTAATGCATCCGCTAAACGACTCTCATCTCTTGCTAACATCTCTTTATAAGCTAAACACCAATGCGCAAAAGTGACGGGTTGAGCACGTTGTAAATGAGTATAACCGGGCATCACAGCATGTTGATTTTGCTCAGCGGTTACCACTAACGCCTTTTGTAATTCAATAATAGCCTGACGTAAATGGGCGACTTCTTCTTTACACCACAATTTTAAATCTGTCGCGACCTGATCATTACGGCTACGTCCAGTGTGCAACTTCTTACCTAAATCACCCACTTTGGCAATCAGTTTGCTCTCTACCCAACTATGAATATCTTCCGCATCACTTTGTAAAATAGAATGAGGATTAGCTGTTACTTCCTCAGACAGTTCATAAAGTGCCTGTTCAAGTTGAGCTTGTTCATCCTGCGATAAGACACCTACTGTGACTAACGCTTTAGACCAAGCTACTGAACCAAAGATATCTTGTTGTGCGAGTCGATAGTCAAACCGCAGTGAATCATTGAATTGTTTAAACCGTTGATCAGCTTGCTGACTAAAACGTCCACCCCAAAGTGCCATAATCACATCCTATTTTGTCTTTGTTAAAAGTCATGCTTGATAAAAATGTAGAGAGTGATGCCTTTTGTCACATCACTCTTCTTGGTCTCACCTTATTTCTTTTTACTTAATGCCCGAATACGTGATGGCAAAGAGTATAGGCGGATAAACCCTTCTGCATGGCTGTGATCATAGACTTCATCTTCACCAAAGGTGGCGAACTCTTCCGAGTAGAGGCTGTTGTCAGATTTTTTCTGAATAGCATTCACATGGCCTTTATAAAGCTCTAACACCACTTCGCCATTTACCTCTGTTGCCAGCGAGTCAGCGGCAGCTTGTAATGAAGCCCGAATTGGCGTAAACCAACGACCGTCATAAACAACATAAGACATCTCTAAACCCAACTGTTGACGCCATTTAAAAGCATCTCTATCCAAAACCAGTTGCTCAACACCACGCAGTGCCGCCATCATAATGGTGCCTCCCGGGGTTTCATAGCAACCGCGAGATTTCATACCGACCAGACGATTTTCCACAATATCAATACGACCAATACCGTGTTTTACGCCTAGCGTATTTAATGTAGCTAAACACTCATAAGGGGATTGAGCTTTGCCATTGATAGCAACCACTTCACCTGCTTTTACCGTTACAGAAACCTGTTCAGGTGTATCAGGGGCTTTTTTCGGATCTACCGTCCATGCCCAGCAATCTTCATTAGAAGCATTCCATGGACTTTCTAACACTCCGCCTTCTGTTGAGATATGCCATGCGTTTTCATCACGACTATAAATTTTCTCAAGTGTCGCCGTGGTTGGAATATGACGAACTTTTAGATAATCCAGTAGGGCTTCACGGGAGCGCAAGTCCCACTCTCTCCAAGGTGCAACCACTTTAAGTTGCGGTGCCAGTGCGGTATAAGTACTTTCAAAACGAACTTGGTCATTACCTTTACCTGTTGCGCCATGCGCCAAGGCATCAGCCCCGAGTTTTAATGCCAATTCAACTTGTGCTTTCGCAATCACAGGACGTGCCATTGAAGTGCCTAACAAATAGCTCCCTTCATATAATGCCCCTGTTTTTAATACTGGATACACATAGTCTTTAATAAACTCTTCTCGTAAATCAACCACATAGCATTCACTGGCCCCTGACGCCAATGCTTTTTGTTCTACGCCTTCCAGATCTTCACGACTTTGTCCCACATCAGCAACAAACGCAACCACCTCGCAATTGTCATAATGCTCTTTTAACCAAGGGATGATAGCCGATGTGTCTAGACCACCTGAATATGCCAGTACAATTTTTTTAATACCTTTCGTCATAGTGATAACCTTTATTCTCAATTGTGTTTATTTCGCCAATATACAAAGCGTTATGTGGTTGTGTTTAAGCTAAAATACGTGTCCCGATCGCCATACCATTAAATAAATCAGTCAGTTTTTCCGCGTGACGCCAACTGGCTATTTCAACAGGACGTCTAAGCGTTCTTGCCGCTTCTAACGCAGCATTAACTTTAACAATCATGCCGTCGGTGATAATGCCTTGGTCGATTAATGCTTGCGCTTTTGTGGCAGATATTTCTGTGAGTTTTTGTCCTTTGCCATCCAAAATGCCACTTACATCTGAGAGCAACACCAAATCTGCTCCTAAGGTTTCAGCAATCGCTGTTGCCGCTTGGTCAGCATTAACATTCATCAGTTCACCTTGGATACTCACACCTATAGAACTAATAATCGGAAGATACCCTGCATTCAGTAATAGATTTAATAACTCAGGAGAGCCAGGTTCAGCATTTCCCACATGACCTAGTTCATCACTAATTTTTGTTACTTTGGCTAATTGACCATCGCCCAAACAAAGTCCGACACCATTTAAACCAAAGCGTGTGGCCCATGACAGCAATGTTTTATTGGCACTTCCTGCCAACGCGCCAGTAATAATGTCAATTTGATCGGCGGGGGTAACTCGTAGGCCTTGTTTTTTAACAACGGGCAATTGCAGCTTTTTCATCAGAGAATCAACCAAACAGCCACCACCATGAACAATCACTAATGGACGACTATGACTAGTACGATATTCTTGTAGTGCTGTAAAAAAACGTGTTAACGCTTTTTCGTTATCTAGCAGTACACCGCCTAGTTTGATAATTAATGGTTCCATAAAACGTCCCTACTCATTATTTAGATAAGTGTTTCGGTTGGTGCAAAACCGAACCGAATGTTCATACATTGCACCGCTTGTGCTGCGGCCCCTTTTAATAAGTTATCTTCCGCACCGACAATAATTAAATGCT
Organism: Proteus sp. G2675; assembly: GCF_963886535.1. Classification (NCBI taxonomy): domain Bacteria; kingdom Pseudomonadati; phylum Pseudomonadota; class Gammaproteobacteria; order Enterobacterales; family Morganellaceae; genus Proteus; species Proteus sp. G2675. The sequence continues at coordinate 206,941 of NZ_CAWPCB010000038.1, read as the reverse complement.
CACCTTGTTGTGCTAACCCGATATCACAAAAGGCGGTACCGACAACGGCTTTTAATGCAGGTAGACCTTTGTCATACACACGCACCAACGGTTGGCCTTGATACGCTGTTTCAAATGCCTGCCTTACCTCATTTTCTGTGACACCTTGTTTTAACTTACAGGTGATAGTGGCCAAGATCCCCCTAGCAAAATTACCAAGATGAGGAGTAAAAATGACATCAATGCCAAGGTGAGTAGCAATTTCCGGTTGGTGACGATGCGTAAAAACACCGTAAGGTTGTAAACTCACTTCACAAAAGCTGTTTGTTAAAGACGCTTTTCTGCCTGCGCCACTTACACCGCTGGTGGCATTGATAACAGGCCAGTGAGTGCTGTCTAATAATCCCGCTTCAACTAATGGCTTTAACGACAGCTGAGAAACGGTGGGATAACAACCCGGCACAGCAATAAGTTGAGCCTGACTAATCTGATCAGCGTTCCATTCGGCAAGACCATAAACCGCCTGTGATAACCAATCAGTATTCTTATGCTCGAATCCATAGTATTGTTGGTAGAAATGCTTATTTTGTACTCGGTAGGCGCCGGATAAATCGAACACCACACACCCCTGAGCGAGAAAAATAGGGGCAATGTCATGACTGACTTCATGTGCGGTGGCTAAAAAAACGATATCGATATTTTCAGCGGCATTAGCAATATCGACCATAGGCTCAAGTGGCAAATCAACTAAGCCACGATATTGTGGGTAAAGCTCAGAAAAGCACTTCCCTGCATCTACACTTTGAGCGGATACCATCAGTCTGCTCAAATTCACATGGGGATGCTGCTGAAGATAGGCTGCTAATTCAGCACCGGTGTAACCACTTGCTCCTACAATCAGAGTATTTAACATGTCATTCTTACCTTGTACTATGAACACAAACCGATTAATGTATTTTTATTCAAAAAAAGTGCATGAATATTGATACTATTATGAAGAAAGGCTGTCAACAGTGAATATTAAATTACCTACATTTATTGAGCTTTATCGACAATTAATTGCAACACCCTCAATTAGTGCAACAGATGCTAAGACAGACCAAAGTAACGAGGCACTGATTAATCTGTTGGCTAATTGGTTGGAAACACTCGGTTTTTCAATTGAAATACAACCAGTACCTGAAACCAGAGGGAAATTTAACCTACTTGCTACCCTTGGCAGTGGAACCGGCGGGTTATTACTCTGTGGACATACGGATACGGTGCCATTTGATGAAGGGCGTTGGACTCAAGATCCCTTTACCCTAACGGAAAAAGAAGGCAAGTTATATGGTTTAGGTACGGCAGATATGAAAGGCTTTTTTGCCTTTATTATTGATGCATTGCGAGATATAGATACCTCTCAACTCACACATCCTCTGTATATTCTTGCTACAGCAGATGAAGAAACGTCGATGGCTGGTGCACGTTATTTTGCCGCTAATACCGCTATTCGTCCTGATTTTGCTATTATTGGCGAACCCACCTCATTACAACCAATACGTGCTCACAAAGGGCATTTATCTAATGCTATCCGTATTACTGGGCAATCCGGTCACTCTAGTGATCCGGAAAAAGGTGTCAACGCTATTGAGTTAATGCATGAATCTATCACCCATCTCAGTACACTGCGCGATAGATTAAAAACCCGTTATAACAATCCGGCGTTTGTTATTCCCTATCCCACCATGAACTTTGGTTATATTAACGGTGGTGATGCTGCTAATAGAATTTGTGCTTGCTGTGAATTACATATGGATATTCGCCCATTACCGGGATTAACGCTGCAAGATCTTGATGATCTGCTGCACGAAACATTAGCCCCGGTAAAAGCGCGCTGGCCGGGACGTTTAAGTGTCGAAGCATTGCACGAGCCTATTCCCGGCTACGAGTGTCCGACCGATCATAAAATGGTTGCCGTGATTGAAAAACTACTGGGTGAGAAAGCGCAAACTGTTAATTACTGTACCGAAGCACCTTTTATTCAAGCGCTATGCCCTACGCTAGTGCTTGGTCCTGGCTCCATTGAACAAGCCCACCAGCCTGATGAGTTTATTGATATGGCTTTTATTGAGCCAACTCGTGAATTAATGGGGCAATTAATTGAAAACTTTTGTTTAGCAGAGAAAGCGAAATAATAAAAAATCCTATCGACTTATGTTGAAATGCAAGTTGCAGGTAGGCGATTAGCCCCTGCAACTCGCAATATAACGATTATGCGTTTAATGATTAGCGCAACCAGTTGGTTTTCGCTAATTGCACTATTTCATCGCCACGACCATTAATAATCGCTTTCATCATATACAAGCTAAAACCTTTGGCCTGCTCAAATTTAATTTCCGGAGGCATGGAAAGTTCTTGTTTTGCGGTTACCACATCCACAATAACAGGGCCATCATGTTCAAAGGCTGTTTTTAATGCTTCATCAAGATCTTCGCCTTTCTCAACGCGAATACCTTTAATTCCCGCCGCATTGGCAATAGCGGCAAAATCAGGATTATGTAAATCGGTGCCATCAGTCAAATAGCCCCCCGCTTTCATTTCCATCGCCACAAAACCTAATACGCTGTTATTAAAAATCACCACTTTCACCGGTAAGTTCATTTGAGCCAATGAGATGAAATCACCCATTAACATGGTAAAACCACCGTCACCGCACATCGCCACAACTTGACGTTTTCTGTCCAGTGCTTGAATACCAATAGCTTGCGCCATCGCATTCGCCATTGAGCCATGGTTAAATGAACCAATTAAACGACGTTTACCATTCATTTTCACGTAACGTGCTGCCCAAACTGTTGGCGTGCCAACATCACAGGTAAATACCGCATCATCGTTGGCTAATTCACTTAATCGACGTGCTAAATACTGAGGGTGGATCAACTCACGCTCACTAGGTTGAGCCAATGCATCTAAATCTTTGCGTGCTTTAGCATAATGTTTTAACGAGGCATCAAGATGTGCGGTATCTGTTTTCTCTTTTAATCGCGGTTGTAATGCATTAAGGGTTGCTTTGACATCTCCAACAAAAGCCATATCCACATGGCAATGTGAGCCAATGCTACTTGGATTAAGGTCAATTTGAATAATATTAGCTTTGGCAGGATAGAAAGCGCGATAAGGGAATTGAGTACCTAACAGCACTAAAGTATCGGCATTCTCCATCGCGTGATAACCCGATGAAAAACCGATAAGACCCGTCATTCCCACGCTACATGGGTTATTCCACTCAAGATACTCTTTACCACGTAATGCATGCACAACAGGGGCTTTTAAGGTTTGTGCTAGTTTCACCACTTCATCATGTGCTTGAGCACAACCGGCACCACACATTAAGGTGATATTTTTAGCGTTATTCAGTGCCTCAGACAGTTTTTCGATTTCAAAACGATTCGGCATAATCAGTGGTGATTGTAGTGGATACCAATTTTCATGGGCATCTTCTGGAGCGGGTTTTAACGCTACATCACCGGGTAATACCACCACCGCAACACCCTTTTTCAAAATAGCGGTGCGCATAGCGATAGCCAGAATTTGTGGGATCTGATCGGGATTAGAGACTAATTCACAATAGTGACTACATTCACGAAATAACTCTTGAGGATGAGTTTCTTGAAAGTAATTACTACCAATTTCAGCAGAGGGAATATGAGCGGCAATCGCTAATACGGGAACATGATTACGATGACAATCAAAAAGTCCATTAATTAAGTGTAAGTTACCTGGTCCGCAGGAGCCGGCACAAACGGCTAATTCACCATTGATAGCCGCTTCTGCTCCGGCGGCAAAAGCCGCGACTTCTTCATGGCGTGTGCCCATCCATTCAATGGTACCCATTTTGCGCAAGCTATCACTTAATCCATTCAATGAATCGCCCGTCACCCCCCAAATACGTTTCACACCTGCATTATGGAGCACTTTAGCAATATAGGTTGCAACTGTTTGCTTACTCATGTGACGCATTTCCTTTTTATTTTAGTGGGTAATCTCTCTACATGCTGCCCCAGATATAACAACCGACTCTTTTACCACATCATATAGAGAATACCGTGTTATTAAATCAAATATTAAGAATAACATCTCTTGATTGATTGTCACGGTAGATAGGTCAATTAATAAAGGAAATTAACTATAAAAAATAATACTATTGATAAACGCACTTATCGCTTTTATGACTCATTTCGCATTAAATAAGAATCTATCTCATTTATATTGTATTAAAATCATCAAGTGCTAGACAAAATAAACTTATAGGATTATTTTAATAATTAAACTAATTTTTAATTGCTCTTTTTCTACTATCATTTTATTTAACAATATAGCTGACACATTTCAGCCTTACTCTCTGTCTTTCCTCAATAATTTCAGTTAACTCAAATTGTTAATAAATTTATTACTATTATTTTATTTCATGTCCCATGAAAAAGAGGTATGAAGTAAACATGACATTGGTCACGCTACCTTTTGCTTTTTGTCCTCTAGAATAAAGCCTGTTTATTTTTCTACGGAGATTAACGGATGGACAAAAGTAGAAGTCCGATAAAGGTTTTCTTTATTAGTATTCTGGCAGTCCTTTTCTTAATTTTTATTTCACAATATGTGATTGGTAAAAAAGAAATTAAGATTGGTATTGCAGTCATTCCTATTCTACCAATGTTATTTGCAGTTATTATTGGTATGTTTATGTCGGCTGGATTTACCCGCAAAAAAATTAAAGTTTGGGGTAAATTATTTACAGAAAAAGAAGAAGGCTTCTGCGGTAAAATGGTAGGTTTCAGCCTACTTATTTTAGGTACGCAATATGCTGGCATGATCGTCCCAAATATAAAAATGATTTTAAGTGTCGGTATTCCTTTATTTGTTCAAGAGCTAGGAAACTTATTACCAGTATTAATTGCCGTACCATTAGCCATTAAATTTGGTTTTGGTCGCCGTGCAATTGGTGCATGTTCATCTATTAGTCGAGAACCTTCTATCGCCGTTATTCAAGGTAGATTTGGGACTGGCTCACAAGAATATATTGGTGTATTAGCTATTTACTTATGTGGTTCTGTTATCGGGACTTTATGGTTTAGCGTATTAGGTAGTCTTGCACCATTAACAGGCTTACACCCACTTGCTCTAGCAGCAGGCTCCGGCGTAGGTTCAGGTTCAATGTTAAGTGCTGCATCAGGGGCATTAATTAACGGTTTAGACGAAGCTTTAGCACAACAAGTATTAAGTGTTGCGGCTGCATCTAACTTATTATCTTCTGCACTTGGCGCACTCTCATTAACCTATTTAGGTTTACCTCTTTCAGAAAAAATTTATAAAGTTTTCACCAGAGGCAAAACTGCATGAAAAATATAATTATAGATATGAAATTAGTATTCGTTGCTATTTTACTGGCAATGTTTACTCAAACGTTAACATCAGGGATTGCTATTTATGCAATGTGGGATAGCTTTATTGCTATGTCTGTAGTGGTTTTTATTTCACTCGTTGCTAAACAATATTTACCTTCATCTCTACCAACATTTGCTTATGCAACTATTATCGGGATACTTATTTGTTTACCTGAAACACCTGTAAGAGAGTTTTTTATTAGTTCTATTGGTAAAGTCTCTTTCTTATCTTGTTGTGTACCTTTATTAGCATTTGCTGGTTTATCCGTTGGTGGCCAATTAGAAGAACTGAAGAAAATGTCATGGAAAGTGATCCTTATTTTCATGATTGTTTCTACCTGCTGTTTCTTCGGCGCATCAATCGTCGCACAAATTGGATTTACTATCCAGGGAGTTATCTAATGAATAATATTTATAATGTCAGTGAAAAACTCTTTCAATTAAATGACTTTAGTAAAAAAACACGACAAGATCTGCACAAAATTCCTGAGTTATCAGGTGAAGAATATAAAACATCAAAGTATTGCCGTGAATTGATGGAAAGCTTTGGCTATCAAATTAAAACCTTTGATGGCTATACTGGATTTACTGCCGATTTAATTGTTAATGCTGATTTTCCACTGATTGCCATCCGTGCAGATATGGATGGATTAGAAATGCCAGACTTAACGAACAACGAACACAGCTCTATCCATCAAGGTTGTGCACATAATTGTGGTCACGATACTCATATGACCATTGCATTAACGGCCGCTAAATACCTTGCTGAAAACCAAGCAGAAATGGACGCTAATGTGCGTTTTATTTTCCAAATGGCAGAAGAGGATATGCGTGTTCCTGGTGCTGACAAAATGGTTGAGTTAGGTTGCATGGAAGGCGTTGATGAAACTTACGCACTACATAATGATGCAGCTATCGAAACCGGTTGTGTACGTTTTAATGATGGTGTCATGTCATCTTACGGCTCAGCATGGACATTAGATGTTTATGGTGTTTCTGCGCACGGATCTACACCGCATAAAGGTTTAGATGCTATTCGTGAAGCAACTCGCTTAATTGATTATATGGATTATGTGGTTGCCAAAAAAACTGATCCCTTTAGCCCTGCGGTATTTGGTTGCGGCATGATCAATGGCGGTACTATTCCTAATGCGTTAGCAGATCACGTTCAAGCCCGTGGTACTATCCGCTCTATGGATGAAAATACCGACAAAGTATTAAAAGAAAGCTTTAATGAAATCGTAGCGCGCAGTACAGCGGGTGGATTTAAAACAACATTAACAGCGACAGGCTACCCTGCTGTTATTAACCATCCTACGGCTTATCAGCGTTTACTAGAAGCCACTCGCCAATTTTTACCAGAAGAGAATATCGAATCTAACGGTAAACCAATGACGGGTAGTGAAGACTTTAGCTATATGGTGAATGCCACTAAAGGTAAAGTTGGCGCAATGTTCTTTTTAGGCAGTGGTAATCAAGCTAAAGGTATCAATAACTACCTTCATGCTAATCCTTATTTTGTTGATGATGATTGCTTATTAGTGGGTGCACAGATTTTTGTTAATCTGCTAACTCGCAAATAATTACTTATTCTGCCCTAAGCCCGTTTTTTGCCCCCGCAAAAACGGGCTTTTTAGTCCCTCATCTTAACTGAAGATTTATTCTATTATTTTCTCTTTGCTATTTACCGAAATCAGATCAGGTAACCCCTGATACACTTCTTTGCTATGCCACTGGGTTTCCCACTGCTCTGGCATCTGAATAATATTTCTATCAATATGCGGAGCATAGAGTGAAATAAACTCATGCATATAATCTTTCATATGCGTATGTTTACTTAGGCATATATGTGTATAACTGGGCTGTACTAAGTGATCAATATTGATGCACTTTAATGCTTGGCTATCTTCTATTTCATCATAAGCAACCGTGGCAATCACACCAATCCCAAGGTGGCGCTTGACATAATATTTAATAATTTCGGTATCTGTCGCCGTCAATGCCACTTGAGGTTTAAGATGGTTTTTATAAAACACTTTATCGAGTTTAGAGCCTCGAGTGAAACCAAACACATAGGTAATAAGGGGATATTGGCCAAGTTGTTCAATGGTAACCTGTTGATCATCAGGTAATGATGCAAGAGGGTGATCATAAGGTACTAATAAACTGCGAGTCCAGCGATAGCAAGGCAAAGTAATTAAATCTTCATATAAATGCATCGATTCTGTGGCAATCGCAAAATCGACATCGCCATTTTTTACCATTTCTGCTAACTGAGCAGGAGCACCTTGGTGAAAATGGAGTGAAATATTAGGGTAATAGCGGCGAAAATGATCAATGACGTTGGGTAAGGAGTAACGTATTTGCGTATGTGTTGTGGCAATGTGCAAATCTACTTTTTTATTACGATCTTCTTCTGCCACAATACTTTTAATTTTATCAACCTGTCCAAGAATATCGCTAGCTATTTTATGGACCTCTTTCCCCATAGGACTAAGTGCTAATAAATTATTATTTTTACGGACGAATAAAGAAACACTAAGTTCGTCTTCTAATATCTTAAGTTGCTTACTAATCGTTGGTTGTGAGGTATAGAGTTTCTCTGCCGCATTCGTAATGTTAAAGTCATTTCGCACTACTTCAACAAAGCTTTTCAGTTGATTAATATTCATGAGGAGTACCTGGGTTAATTGGCACAAGCATGCCGTTAATTATTGATTTTATAAAAATAATTATTGTTAATATTTATACTACAATGTCATTACTCAAATTATCTGCTCTTATGCCTAGTGGATATTATGACATCTCCTCTCTTTTTGCTCTCTTAATAAGAATAGTGATATCTACTTAATTATCCACTGGCTTACCTTATCTATTTGCTAGAATAGAAAAGTGACTGCACCAAATCTAGCAATGACTGTTTTTATTTCTGTGTTTTAGCACAACGAATAATAGATGATTTCATCCACATTAAAGCAGATATTAACTATTTATTATGCATAATTTGACTATCAATATATTATTTCTAATCAAAAAATAAAAATCCAACATAACCCATTGTTATATAATAATATTTACTATTAGCTTTTTATCGCCATCTTCATCTAACTTAATTCAAATTTACAACCATTAACATCATGGATTTTACACAAAAGTCATATTCAGCTATGATATAGGTCACATTTTTTACTTAGAGGCTTCGTTTTGTTATATCAAAACAACGACAAAAAATCCCTAATCTTTCATTTAACCTCATCTATACTTAATAAGTGTTCCATAAGCTATTAGTTCACCCTCACTATTTAACTATGTAGAAGTAAACTGTTTTTTAGTGAATTATTACCACTCTCTTTTCTCGCTATAAAATAGTCACTTCATTTCGTTTAATTATTAATTGAATAACAACAATTTACTAATACCTTAATTGAAAGGTCACTTAATATGAAATTGAAGAAAAAAAGAAACAAACCATTAAGAATCAATGATATAACCATTATTGATGATAGCAAACTTAAAAAAGCCATTACTGCGGCAGCGTTAGGTAATGCAATGGAGTGGTTTGATTTTGGTGTATATGGCTTCTTGGCTTATGTATTAGGTCAAGTGTTTTTCCCTGGTGCATCACCTGGCGTACAAATGATCGCAGCACTTGCGACATTCTCAGTCCCATTCCTTGTTAGACCATTAGGTGGGGTTGTATTTGGTATGTTGGGGGATAAGTTTGGACGACAAAAAGTCTTATCTGTCACCATCATAATTATGGCATTAAGTACTTTTGCTATCGGTCTTATTCCTGGGTATGACACCATTGGAATATGGGCACCCGTCTTACTGTTATTAGCAAAACTAGCCCAAGGTTTCTCAATTGGTGGTGAGTACTCAGGTGCGGCGATTTTCGTTGCCGAATATTCACCAGACCGTAAACGGGGCTTTATGGGAAGCTGGTTAGATTTCGGCTCTATTGCCGGCTTCGTTATGGGGGCGGGTGTTGTAGTCCTTATCTCAACTATTATGGGTGAAGCTGCATTCCATGAGTGGGGATGGCGTATTCCATTCTTCTTGGCATTACCTTTAGGTCTGATTGGCTTATATTTACGTCATGCCTTAGAAGAAACCCCGGCATTCCAACAACATGTTGATGAAATGAACAGCGATGATCGTAAATCTATCGAAAATCCGCCACGTGTTTCATTACGAGAAATCGCTTCCAAGTATTGGAAAAGTTTAACGGTATGTGTGGGCTTAGTGATTGCGACCAACGTCACCTACTACATGCTGCTAACCTATATGCCAAGTTATTTATCCCATAACTTAAATTATTCCGCCGATCATGGGGTCTTGATCATCATCGCGATTATGATAGGGATGCTATTTGTTCAGCCTGTGATTGGATTACTGAGTGATAAGATTGGTCGTAAACCTTTTGTTATCGGGGGTAGCGTTGGACTGTTTATATTGGCATATCCGGCCTTTATGATGATTAACAGTGATGAAATCGGCTTAATTTTCTTAGGATTATTAATTCTTGCGGTTTTATTAAACTGTTTTACTGGGGTGATGGCCTCTATTTTACCGGCTATTTTCCCAACCCATATTCGTTATAGTGCCTTAGCTATTGCATTTAATATTTCGGTATTAATTGCTGGTGCCACACCAACTGCAGCGGCTTGGTTAGTTGAAGCGACTGGCAATTTATATATGCCCGCCTATTATCTAATGGTAGTTGCTGTTGTCGGTTTGATAACGGGTATAAAAATGATTGAAACAGCCAACAAACCATTACGTGGAGCAACACCGGCAGCATCAGATAAATCAGAAGCGAAAGAGATTTTATCTGAGCACTATGACAATATCGAACAACGTGTTGAAGATATCGAAGCGGAAATTGAAGCATTACAGAAAAAACGCCAAGCGCTTATCGATCAACATCCAAAATTAGATTAAGAGAGGTTACATGCACTCAGCGCCTGTTCATTTAGTTTGGTTCCGTCATGATCTAAGAGTGACCGATAATAAAGCGCTCTTTTATGCTTGCCAAAATACACAGGCGCAGGTGCATGCCATTTTTACCGTCACGCCTGCACAGTGGAAAGCCCATCATATGGCTTTATCACAGCAGGCGTTTATTCATGATGCATTGCTTAATCTTTCCCATTCGCTAGCTAAATTAAATATTCCACTGACACTTATCATCAGTGATACATATGCTGATGCGGCACAAAGTATTGTGGATTATTGTCAGCAACATCAGGTCACTGCGCTATTTTTTAATCATCAATATGCGCTTAATGAGCAAAACCGTGATAAAAAAGTAATGGAATTACTCGCCCATAACACCACGGTTTATTGTTACCACGATAACGTTTTTGTGCCACCGGGGAATGTTGTGACCCAACAAGGAGAGATGTACAAAGTCTTTACTCCTTTTAGAACCGCATTTTTACGGCTATTTCTGTCGCAAGATAATGCTTCATTACCAGCCCCCGAAATAAGAGCACACCAAAAAGCCGTTTCACCGTTAAGTGCACCACTTTTTGCACTACCAATATCATCAACCAAGATGTTCCCAGCAAGCGAACAAGCAGCGTTACAGCGTTTAAAACAGTTCTGCTATGAAAGGGTGATACATTATGCAAAATGGCGAGATATTCCTGCTATTGATGGAACCAGTCAATTATCCCCTTATCTTGCCATAGGCCTAGTGTCTGTGCGCCAATGTTTTAATCGCCTTTACCAAACAGAGCCTGATTTCTTAGAAAATAACCATTCCAGTGCATTTGTTTGGTTTAATGAGTTAGTTTGGCGCGAGTTTTATCAACATTTAATAGTTGCTAACCCGAGTTTATCCAAACAGATAGCTTTTCAACCATGGACAGAAAATATTCGCTGGCGTAATGACCAAACTGAATTTACCGCTTGGACACAAGGCTTAACAGGCTTTCCTATTATTGATGCCGCGATGCGACAACTGAATCAAACCGGCTGGATGCACAATCGCTTACGTATGCTGACGGCAAGTTTTTTAGTCAAAGATCTATTAATTGATTGGCGCTGGGGGGAAAATTATTTTATGTCACAATTAATTGATGGTGATTTCGCATCAAATAATGGTGGCTGGCAATGGGCAGCATCAACAGGCACTGATGCTGTGCCTTATTTTCGTATTTTTAATCCGACCACCCAAGGACGTAAGTTTGATCCTGATGGTGAGTTTATCCGCCACTGGCTACCAGAGCTTGCTGATGTCCCAGATCGCGATATCCATACTCCTTCTGAATGGGCAATCAAAACAGGTCACTACCTCGATTATCCACAGCCAATTGTTGATCACGCCAAAGCACGAGTAACTGCAATTGCGTCTTATGAAGAGGCCAAAAAAAGGTAAAATAGCGCGATATTATCTCTCAATCCTTGGCGGGCTATTGTGAAAACACCGATTATTTCTGTTATCGTTCCTATGTTTAATGAGGCATCTCGCATTACGCGATTATTAGAGAGCCTACTTTGCCAAACCTTTCACGACTTTGAAGTGATCATTATAAATGATGGCTCAACGGATAATAGTGTTGACATCGCTATGCTCTATTGCCAACAAGATAATCGTTTTCACCTTTATCACCAAACTAACCAAGGGTTATCTAGCGCGAGAAATACTGGCTTAAAATATGCTCAAGGTGATTGGATAGTCTTTTTTGATAGCGATGATTTTATTAAACCTCAATTACTCGCACATTGGCATCAATTAGCCTGCGAACAACATATCGATGTATTAATAGGCAATGGTGAACGCTATGATGTACATAATCCACAAAAGCATCAAACTACCATCCACCAACGTCAACCTTATCAACAAGTGATCAGCGGTCAAGAGTGGGTGATCCATGCCGTTACGCAACATCAATGGCCACATTTTGTTTGGTTACAATTTATTCGCCACGAAATAATCAAAAAACATCACCTACGCTTTATTGATGGCCTTTATCATGAAGATATTTTGTGGACGACACAACTTGCACTAGTCACTCAACGTATCGGCTTTGATGATCAACCTCTTTATTACTATTGCGCTAACCCTAACTCTATTACGCGTAAACCTAATCCACAAAAAGAAGCCAAACGCGCACAAAGTTATTTGCAAATTGTTATACAACTCTTGCAGCTTGCAGATAAACAACATCAACCACTATTAGCCAACGCGTTGCGCCAACAAGCACTACGTGAACTTGGCAGTTTCTTTATTCTTTTTCGTAAACGCTGTGATACAAAAAACCAAACCATCATTGCACAGCAATTTAGGACTTATCACCTCTTTCCAGCCCTTAATAAAGGCGCCCAAAATTGGCATCAACGTTGGTTTATTTGCCGTGTTTATTGCGTTCTTTATTGGCACCGTTGGAAAAAAAGATAAAAAAACAGCGCTAAATTTAGCGCTGCGCTATTTTACTAATAGAATAACCCAATTGCGACCACTAACCGGTATTACGCATACCCGCTGCAATACCTGCGATAGTCACCATCAACGCTTGTTCAATACGTGGATCAGACTCGCTATGAGTACGAGAGCGTTGCAATAGCTCTGCCTGTAAGACGTTAAGTGGATCAGTATAAACATTACGCAATGCGATAGATTCAGCAACCCACGGTAAGTCCGCCATTAAATGCTCATCTTTGGAAATCGCTAATACACTCTTAATATCATCAGAGAGTTGTTGACGTAATTTCGCTCCTAATGGCCATAAATTTTCTTCGACTAAACGCTGATCGTAATACTCCGCAAGCCATAGATCCGCTTTTGCATACACCATCTCTAGCATAGCAATACGAGTATTAAAGAAAGGCCAATTCTCACACATATCATCCAATACGGCTTGTTTTCCGTTATCTATCTCATGCTGTAAAGCAGCACCGGCTCCTAACCATGCGGGTAACATTAAACGGTTCTGAGTCCAAGCGAAGATCCACGGAATAGCACGCAATGTTTCAACGCCTCCTGTTGGACGGCGTTTAGCAGGTCGAGAGCCTAATGGTAATTTACCTAATTCACCTTCTGGCGTCGCTGCACGGAAATAAGGCACAAAATCTTTTTCGCCTCTGACATAGCCACGATACATCTCGCAAGATACATCAGATAAAGCATCCATAACCTCAATCCAAGCTGTTTTTGGCTCTGGAGGAGGTAATAAATTAGCTTCTAAAATCGCACCAGCATAGTGAGCCAGACTACTGATAGTCACTTGCGGTAAGCCAAATTTAAAGCGGATCATCTCCCCTTGCTCTGTCACCCGCAATCCACCTTTTAAACTACCCGGTGGTTGTGATAATAATGCAGCATGTGCCGGCGCACCTCCACGGCCGATAGTGCCTCCACGGCCATGAAATAACGTTAATGTCACGCCAGATTTCTCACATAACTTAATTAAAGCATCCTGTGCTCGATATTGCGCCCACGATGCTGCCATCACACCCGCATCTTTCGCTGAGTCAGAATAACCAATCATTACCATCTGTTTGTTATCAATTAAATCGCGATACCACGGAATATCAAACAGACGGGTCATCACACTTTCTGCGTTATTTAAGTCTTCTAACGTTTCAAATAATGGTGCTACTGGTAAACGAATATCTGCCCCAGCTTCTTTTAGTAATAGTTTAACGGCTAATACATCCGAAGGGACTTTCGCCATGGAAATCACATAAGAAGCAATAGAATCTTTTGGTGACTCAGCAATTACCCGACAGGTTTCAAATACCTCTTTAGTTGCTTCACTCGGTTGCCAATGAGTAGGGATCAATGGGCGTTTAGAGTTAAGTTCTGTCAGTAAAAACGTCTGTTTTTGCTCTTCAGACCAACTAGCATAATCACCAAGCTCTAAATATTGCGTTAATTCAGACAGCGCTTCGGTATGATTAGTGCTTTCTTGGCGAATATCGAGTCGCACCAGTTGTAATCCAAAACAACGGATACGGCGCAAAGTATCTAATAACTGTCCATTGGCAATAATGCGCATACCACACTGATGCAGTGATTGGTAACAAGCATATAAAGGTTCCCAAAGTGCTGAATTATCAATCAGTAAGCCTTCAGGAGGTAATGATTGCTGACCTTTGATACGTTGTTCTAAATAATCACGAGTCACTTGTAAGCGAGTGCGCAATTGTTTGGCTATTTCACGATAAGGCTCGGCAACATCGGCACCGCCCGCTAATTCACGTAATTCTGGTGTGCTTTCTGTCATAGACAGCTCAGAAACGAGCACCTGAATATCATTTAAAAATAGATCGGCGGCTTTCCAGCGACTAAGTAATAATGCATGACGGGTAATTTCAGCGGTAACATTTGGGTTACCATCACGATCTCCCCCCATCCATGAAGTAAAGCGAATAGGAGAAGCTTCTACCGGTAAATTGTAGTCAATAGACTCTTCTAACTGTTCATTAAATTCACGTAAGAAAGCAGGCACACCTTCCCATAAGCTATTTTCGACCACCGCAAAGCCCCATTTCGCTTCATCAATAGGGGTTGGGCGAATTTTTCTGATCTCATCGGTATGCCACGATTGCGCAACCAATTGGCGTAAACGGCGCATAATATTGGTACGTTCATAATCGGCAAGATCATCATGATCAAGCTGAGATAAGCAAGTATTGACTTCCACTAGCTTATGAATAAGCGTACGGCGAGCAATTTCCGTTGGATGAGCCGTTAAGACTAATTCAATCGAAATTTGTTCAACGGCTTGTTTGAGTTGCTGATTAGTAAAGTTTTTATCTTTCAGCCGTTCAATTAATTTAGCCAATGCCACAGGATTACTTGCCGCCTCGCCATGAGGAGAAATGCTATGGTATTGCTCTGCTACATTAGTCAGGTTTAAGAATTGGTTGAATGCTCTAGCAACAGGTAATAACTCATCATTAGAGAGATTTTGTAAGGTTAATAGTAGCTTTTGTCGCTGAACTTCATTACCTGCTCGTGATGACTTAGATAACTTTCGGATAGATTCCACTTTATCTAAAATTTCTTCACCGAGTGCCTCTTTTATCGTGTCGCCGAGTAGTTTGCCAAGCATGCTGACATTACTACGCATAGCAGAATATTGTTGATTCATAAGACTCCTGACCTTGGCTTTGTGTCGGTAACAACATACTTTTTACTAAGAAAAAGTCATGTCCTTCCAGTTGTGTAATTAATTTTCATTTTTTATGTGACTTTATTGTGATTTTTGTGATAAGCCACACTGCTTTTTACTTATAGCCTACTATTCATATCAGAAAATAAGCGTTTTGGGGGAATTTTCTGAAATTTAATTACGGCTTTAGTGTTATAAGAATGGCTAATATCGACGTTGTTTTTGCTCAATATTAACCATAATAAGGACATTTTTTTGTTTCTTATCGTCTAAGAAGCGTTTTTTACTAGAAAGGGGGAAATAAGTGAAAATTTATCTGGCGAAAAATTTAGATGAATTTTTTTAATATTGATAAATTGTCTGGTGTTTTTTCTCCAACTTCACCCTATCGATACCCCTTAAATAGAAAAGGCGCTGACTATGCAGCGCCTTGTGTTAACAAATAGCACATTCACTTTTTCAATGAATCAATCTTTTTTTCTACGTTTTCTTTAAGATCAGATGCACCATGTTTTAAATCGTGGGCAACTTCAGATAATTTTTCTTCTGTCCGATGCTTCACCTCCGTCGCTTTATCTTTTAGCTGATCAACATGTTTTTCAATTTTTGACATTAATCGCTCCTTTGTGACTAGAGATGATTTAAGTATAGCCAAGGTTAAAAATAACGACGTGCTGTAGCTCTCATTTTATCACCCTTGATTGGCTTTATTTGCTCGCTTACTTCGTTTAGAGATCTTCTCTAAATAGCCCATCACAAAAGCGGAAAAAACAAAAGTCAGATGTAGCACCACATACCATAATAACTTGTTATCAGGGATATTTTTTAAGTCCATAAACACCCCTAACAAATGAATAGAAGAGATAGCAACAATAGAAGCAGCAACTTTATTTTTCAGCGATTCTGCATCCATGTTACCTAACCAAGAGAGTTTATCCTTCGCGCCTTCGATTTCCATATTGGTAATAAAATTCTCATAACCTGAGAAAATAACCATTATCAATAACCCCCCCACTAATGCCAAATCAATTAGCGATAATAAACGTAAAACTAAATCAGCTTCAGATAAGGCAAATATATTGGGTAAGATCTCGTACATTGACTGAAAAAACTTAATCGTTAATGCCAACAATCCAAGAGATAAGCCAATATAGACAGGTGCAAATAACCAACGAGAGCGATACATCCATTTTTCAACAATTCTATTCATATTTCCTCTCTATCTACACAATTAATAATCATCTTTTTCAGTATAGAAGAGAAAAAAATACACAGAAAACTATCAGCAATAAAAAAATCACTGATAGTTTTGATTAAAAAGAAAATAGTCTTTTACAATAGTTGAGAAAGGCGATTGAGATCAGACTGAATAGCCCCCGCAGTCACATCACGTCCAGCACCAGGACCTCTAATGACTAATGGGTTATCACGATACCAACGGCTTTCAATAGCAAATAGGTTATCCCCCGGTAATAGTGATGCCAGAGGGTGATCTTTTCTCACCGCTTCAACCCCAACCTTCGCTTTGCCGTTAGCATCAAACCGCGCAATATAACGCAGTACCATATCCATCTCATTGGCAGCCGCTAAACGTTGTGCCATTTGTTCATTAATCACACTGCTATTTTCAAAGAAGGCTTCTAATGATCCACTTTGCGCTTGAGCAGGAACCAGCGATTCAACACGGACTTGCTCAGGTTCAATATCATAGCCAGCTTCACGGGCTAAAATAATCAATTTGCGCATCACATCTTGTCCTGATAAGTCGATACGCGGATCAGGCTCGGTTAGGCCTTGTTGCCATGCTTGCTCTACCAAATCACTAAAAGGTACGCTGCCATCAAATTGTAAAAATAGCCATGACAATGTGCCGGAGAAAATACCACTAATAGATAAAATCGTATCACCGCTTTCACGTAGATCACGTACCGTATGATTAATAGGTAATCCCGCACCAACTGTCGCATTATATAACCAGTGGCGTCCTGTTTTAGAGAAGGCATCACGAGTTGCGCGATAGCGTAAACTTGATGCTGAGCCAGCGATTTTATTCGCACTAATCACATGAAAACCATAGCTGGCAAAATCTTCATAGCAGGCGGCAAGCTCTTCATTAGCAGTAATATCGACCACCACTAAATCATCAAAAGGATGCGATCTCATCCATAAATGAAGCGACTCTTCACTATGCACTGTTGCTTCATCATCAAAAAAGGCCAGTGCGCGACTAGGATCAATACCTTGGTGATCTAGTAGGCTGCGACGGCTATCTACCACCCCCGCCAGAATAAATTCAAAATCACTACGCGCAGATAATGGCTCCTGTTCACGAGCAAACAGCTCTAACCAACGTGAGCCAATATTCCCTTTACCAAACAGCACTAAACCAATCTGTTTTTCTGCCCTGAATAATGTTTGATGTAAACCTTGCAATAATGAAGCCGTATAGTTACGTAATACCGCAACTAAACTGATGTTATCTTCCGCGTGCCAAATAAACTCTACCGGTTGATCTTTAAGTTGTTGGTAGAAACGGTGGCAATGGAGTGGATTTTTACATACCCCGGCGCCAACTAAAGCAACAAGAGAAAAGCCTTCTCGCAGATGTAATTTACCCGGTAAGGCCGCATCTTGCAGAACATCTAACGCACTATTAGCGACTTCACTGGTATAACATAACTGTAGCAACTGACTATCTCTATCAATACCTGTTGCCAGTGGACGAATTTGTACCCGCTGAAGTAATGCATCCACTTCTTTAGCGATTTGTTCAAAATTTTGATGTGCGGCTAATTGAAGCTCGATTAAACAAACATCATCATGGCTAGTGACAATTTTTGCCCCTGTGCCTGATGCTAATACCCGTTCAATTCGAGTTGAACCCTGCTCTGGTTGGTAACTGCAACGTAATTGTAAATCGATATTGCTCCCTGAGACGGGTTGTAGTGTGCGTGTATGTAAAACGGGTGCTGCTAATCTTGCCAGCTCGCTCGCCTCATCTAAACGTAATAACGGTAGCAAACAAGCATCTTTCACTTTTCGGGGATCGGCACTATAAACCCCTGCAACATCACTCCAAATGGTCACTTTACCCACATCCGCTAAAGCACCTACTTGGGTCGCTGAGTAGTCACTACCATTACGGCCTAATAGCACCGTCTCACCCTGTTGATTACGACTAATAAAACCCGTTACCACAAAGCGACATTGAGGATATTTAGCCAGCAGTGATTGTAACAAAGGACGCGATAAGGCTTCATTAACTTGAGGCTGTGCGGCGCGCTCTGCACATAAAAATTCTCGCGCATCTAACCACACACTAGGTAAACCCTGCTCCGTTAATAAGCTTGCCATTAATCTCGCTGACCAAATTTCACCATGACCAACGACTTCAGCATAAGTTGCATCCGTTATCGGCTTATCAAGTAAGTAACTTAGTCTTTCTAAATCAGCAATAAAGGCCTGTGAAAGAGCTTGTGCATGCTCTTTTGATAATAGTCCTTCAATCAAGGATAGCTGATAACGACGTAATTCTTGCTGAGCTTGATGGGCAGAAATACGATCACTTTGACTCAGTTTTAACCAGTTAATCAGCTGATTTGTTGTCGAGCCTGCTGCAGAAACCACCATTAAATCATTAGGTTGGCTATAATTTGTCATGATATTCACGACTCGCTGATAACATTTTATGTCTGCAAGACTGCTACCACCGAATTTATGTAACTGACGGCAAGTTGGTTGCGCCTGTTGTTTAATCGCCACTACGCTCATGATCCATGGTTACCTTTTCGTTGCTGCATTAAACGCATTTTGTAAATCGTTGATGAGATCCAGACTATCCTCAATCCCCACGGAAATGCGCAATAAAGCGTTACTGATCCCAGCGGTTTTTCTCGCTTCTTCAGACATTCCTGCGTGTGTCATGGTCGCCGGATGACAAATTAATGTTTCTACACCACCTAAAGACTCTGCCAGTGTAAAGAGTGTTAAATGAGATAAAAAGGATTTAATTGCCTCAATACCCCCTTTTAACTCAAAACTTAACATCGCACCAAAACCTTGTTGCTGTTTTTTCGCTATCACGTGACCGACATGATGTTCTAGTGCTGGATAATAAATTTTATCCACTAAGGGTTGTGTTTGTAGATAATCCACCAATGCTTGAGTATTTTCTTGTTGTAATCGAATTCGTGGTACTAAGGTTCTGATCCCTCGTAATAACAAATAACTATCAAACGCCCCAGCAGTAACACCAATATTATTTGCCCACCAGCTTAAATCCTCAAGCTGTTTCCTACACTGACTAATCACAACACCCGCGACAAGATCAGAATGCCCATTAAGATACTTAGTGCAAGAATGCACCACTAAATCAGCCCCTAAAGCCAATGGCTTTTGCAATACCGGGCTCATAAAGGTGTTATCCGCCACCACCAACGCCCCAACTTGGTGAGCTAATTGGCTTATTTTCTCAATATCAGTGATGCGCAATAGTGGATTACTGGGTGTTTCAATAAATACTATTTTTGGTGCTAATGCCAACGCCTGTTGTAACGCTTGCTCATCGTTTTGATCAACAAATACCACACGATAAGCACCACGTTGCTGCTGACTATTAAACAGACGATAACTGCCCCCATAACAATCATGGGGCGCCACAATGACATCACCCGGTTTTAAAAAAGCCGTACAAATTAAATGAATTGCTGACATCCCACTGCTAGTAACAACCGCTCCCACCCCACCTTCAAGCTCTGCTAATGCATTTTGCACCATATCGCGCGAGGGATTGCCCCGACGAGAGTAATCATGTTCACGAGGTTGATTAAATGCTAAGAAATTATAGGTGCTAGAAAGATAGATTGGCGGTACAACACAGCCATATTGCTTATCTTCATTAAGCCCATTGTGAATGGCAATGGTTGCGGTTTTCTTCGTCATACAGACACCTTGTTACAGCGCTAAGTGGAAAAGTCGCTTACAGCATATCCAATTAGACACCAAGACGTCAATACATCTAGACATCTAAACTCCTTTACGGATAGACCAACAAATGGAATAATATAAATATTAAGGATATCGCCAGGTAACTATTGCTTTTTCTCACACCTTTAGCCAGTAACAGTCGGTGGTTTTAGAAAAGTCATGATAAACTGGCATGGCTCGTCAGAATAGGGCATCAACCCTAAACTGGCTTCAACTAAATGATATTAATTAAGGTAATCCATGGCTGAATGGAACGGTGAATATATCAGCCCTTACGCTGAGCATGGTAAAAAAAGCGAACAAGTCAAAAAAATTACAGTTTCAATCCCATTGAAAGTGCTAAAAATTTTGACAGATGAGCGCACTCGTCGTCAGGTCAATAACCTAAAACATGCCACCAATAGTGAATTATTGTGTGAAGCATTTTTACACGCATTTACCGGACAGCCTCTCCCCAATGATGAAGACTTACGCAAAGAGCGTAACGATGAAATCCCTGAAGAGGCAAAAGAAATAATGCGCCAGCGGGGTGTTGATCCCGAGACTTGGGAATATTGATCAGAAATTATTTTTGATAGCAAAAATATAACCAGAAGCCCAAAGCCAACACTTTGGGCTTCAATTTATGCATTACTCTAGACGAGAGATACGCGAACTCGCTTCATCCAGATGATTGCGTAACGCGTTAAGGCAGGGAGAAAAATTGTCAGAAAGAGCATGACAATGAGTAAGCAAAGTATAAAACTGCTCTGCGAGTGCTAAACTCTCCCGCCAAATTTCACGGCTGATCCCATCAAGTAATGTCGCCGGTCGCAGTGTGTTGACTATTTCTCCTCCTACTTTAGGCGCAAATCCCATTGGTAGAATATCGTAAGCAGGCGCAAGCGCATATGGTCGGCCATGGAGACTAATAAACGATAAATTGCCATGGTGCATGTCAGTATTTCCAATCAACATACCAAATGCCCAACGTCGCATTGTACTTACCGAGGCATCAGGCTGAACCTGTTTTTGCTCAATTAACGCATCAACTAACACAGGCCATGGCTCTCTTGCTCGCCCGACAAACTGTGCATCTAATGCTTGTAAAGAAAAAAGTCCGACACGACCTAGAGCACCTACACGGTCAAAACGCGGTATTTCAAGAAAACGTTGCCCTTCAAAATCAAAAATTTCTGTTTCAACGCCTAGCACCTTTAAGGCAAGATGCTCAGCTTGCAGGAGATCACGCCAACGCTCGCTGATAGCATTATTGTCAGAAGCCGTAAATTTAACGATGACATGGCCTCTATCGGTATAGGTACAAAATTTGGGTTGTTCGCCACCTGCGGATGAGCCAGGATCTTCCCCTGAACTAACCGCTCGAGCTAATGTTGGGTAAGTTGTTGAACGAGCAACCACAGCAGGTATCGGCATCGCCAAAAAATGTTTTTTTGCCTGTTCCCCTATTAACAAATTTCCCACTGCATCATGACCGTGAGCAATTAAAGCTCTGATAATATCTGTGTCAGACCAACTGTCTGGATTATGTGGTAAACCCAACTCAGCGGAATAAGTCGCAGCATAAGCACGTCCAAGATACCCTTGTGGACGCATATCAAATAACCACCACGGCAATCCTTCGCTATACCGATTGACATTATCAACCTGCTCCATAACAAAACCGGCTGGATAAACTGGTGTCAATTTACCCAACAATTTAATTTTACCTTCTTCATTTATGCGATAAATGGGTACAGAGTTGAAGCCACGCGAACCATCACGTAAAGCATATTGAATAGAACGACCCGAGCCAATTTGAACAATATCATTAGACAACATTTTTAATGCCCTCGACAGGGTTGGCTGACTAATATTCATAATATTAGCTAGTTGCCTTGCTGGCTCAGGTCCATTACGTAGTATTTTTCGTATGACTTCTGCTCGTTGTGTCATGATATTAGCTACTTATAAATAGGTTAATGAATAGATAAGTGAATAGGATTATGAATAGATAATTTATCAGCTGTGATCTGTCTTGTCACTATTAAAAGCGCGAACATTGGCGACGATATTACATAAAAAACGCATACAAAAGAGCGCTATCGCTTTGAGGTATATTCGATATGTTATTTTATCATTGGGAGGTCATGCTAGGTGATGAATAGAGATAGGGAAAGCTTACTATCAATAATAAAAGATCAAGCGGTTAAAGTGTGATACAAAGTGACCATAATTTAGACGATAAAGAATAACAAAAAGCCCAAAGCAAATACTTTGGGCTTTCTTCAATTCCGTTTTCCCTACACGTTTTCAGTGTTACCTGAAAAGTTGTGGTAACAAATATCTTATTTGCTGCCTGGGATTTTGAAACGTTTGTTGAACAGATCAACACGACCACCGGTTGCAACATCACGTTGTTTACCAGTATAGAATGGGTGGCATTTATCACAAACGTCCAGATTCAGGTTGTGGCCTGCTGTGGAGTTGATTTTCATAACGTTACCGCAAGAACAAGTTGCAGTAATTTCTTCGTATTTAGGATGAATATCTTTTTTCATGGAAAACCTCTGCTAAGGCCGTGTCGCTATTCAGCCCTCAGCCGAACACCACACGTCGTGTTGATTGAATTAAATTGTTTGGTATTTTATCTACCAAAGGGGGCGGATCATACAGAATATCCGCCAAACGCGCAATGAAATCTGCACACTTTTTGTGATATTCTTAATACTATCTTTTCGCTAAAACACTCGGAAACCCTGATATGACTATAGTTCAGGTAATATTACCTGTACCACTGTTTTCTTCCTTTGACTACCTGCTTCCAGAAGGTTGTGCCATGCCAACAATAGGTTGTCGCGTGGTCGTTCCCTTTGGCAAACAGCGTCGCTCTATCGGTATTGTTAAAGGCTTTAGTTCACACAGTGAGTTTCCCATTGAAAAACTGAAACCTATTGAAGAAGTACTTGATACAGAGACTCTGTTTCCGGGGATCTTATGGGATATGCTTAATTGGGCAAGTGCTTATTATCATTATCCTTTAGGTGAAGTTCTCTTTCATGCGATGCCAATTCTACTACGACAAGGGAAACCGGCTGAATTTACGCCCTTATGGCAATGGTATGCCACTCAAGAGGGAGAAGCGCTTGATCTTAACAGTCTAAAAAGCGCTAAAAAGCAACAACAAGCTTTAGCGGCACTACGCCGTGCCCCTTTGTATCGCCACCAGTTAGATGAATATGAAATTACAACAGCGACACTAAATAACTTAAAAAAGAAAGCATTAGCGGATTTACGTCCTATTCAACCCGCCCCTATACAGTGGCAAAGCACTTTTGCCGTACAGGGTGAACGATTTAAACTTAATGCTGAACAGGCAGTTGCTGTTGGTGCTATCACGGCACAAGCAGACCAATTTGCACCTTGGTTATTATTGGGGATCACCGGCTCTGGTAAAACGGAAGTGTATCTCAGTGTACTTGAAACTATTCTCGCTCAAGGTAAACAAGCACTGATCTTAGTCCCTGAAATAGGTTTGACCCCACAAACCATTCGCCGTTTTAAAGCACGTTTTAATGCCCCCGTCGATGTTCTTCACTCCGGACTCAACGATACGGAACGCCTTGCGGTATGGCTACGAGCGAAACGGGGAGATAATGCCATTATTATCGGTACGCGCTCGGCATTGCTCACCCCTTTTCAGCAATTAGGGATTATTATTATTGATGAAGAGCATGATGGCTCTTATAAGCAACAAGATGGCTGGCGTTACCATGCACGGGATTTAGCGGTCTTTCGCGCCAAGCAAGAAAATATTCCTATCGTGATGGGCACAGCCACCCCATCGATTGAAACCAGCTATAACGTTGCACAAAAAAAATATCAACAACTGACGTTAACGCAACGGGCGGGAAATGCTAAACCTGCCACAGAGCATTTAATCGACCTAAAAGGGCAACCGCTCACAACCGGACTCTCTCCAACACTCATTAAAGCCATAAAAGAGCATCTTAATGCCGGTAACCAAGTGATGTTGTTTTTAAATCGCCGTGGCTTTGCGCCTGCGTTACTCTGCCATGAGTGTGGTTGGATTGCCGAATGCCCTCGCTGTGATCACTATTATACCTTACATCAAAAACACGGCATGCTACGTTGCCACCAATGTGATAGCCAACGTCGTATTCCATCACAATGCCCTCAATGTGGTTCAACTAATTTAATGCCAGTAGGATTGGGCACAGAACAACTTGAACAAGGCATTGGCGAGTTATTTCCTAATACCCCGATCACCCGTATTGATAAAGATACCACCAGTCGTAAAGGAGCATTAGAGCAACAACTAGAAGACATCTATCAAGGTGGATCACGTATTCTAATTGGCACACAGATGTTGGCTAAAGGTCACCACTTCCCAGACGTTACGCTGGTGGCGCTACTTGATGTTGATGGTGCTTTATTTTCTAGTGACTTTCGTGCTGCTGAACGTTTTGCTCAGCTTTATACTCAAGTATCAGGTCGTGCAGGAAGAGCCGGGAAACAAGGTGCCGTCTATTTACAAACTCACCAACCCGATCACCCACTATTATTAACGCTGTTAGAAAAAGGCTATGATGCTTTTACTAAAGAGGCGTTACAAGAGCGACAAGCAACCTTTTTACCCCCTTATTCCAGCCATATTATGATCCGCTCTGAAGATCATAATAACCAAAAAGCCCCCCAGTTTTTACGCCAGCTTAAACAGTTCTTCGAGCAACACCCGATGAGAGATAGTCATTTATGGGTGATGGGCCCCATTCCGGCCATTCAGGCAAAACGAGGAGGAAATTTCCGTTGGCAACTATTATTGCAACATCCTTCAAGGGGTTATTTACAAAAGTTAATGTCTGTTACTTATCCTCAGATAGTGGCGCTTCCTGAGAGTAAAAAAGTGAAATGGAATATTGATGTTGATCCAACAGATTGCTAAGCCTACTGATATTTAGCGCACTTATAATTCAAAACTATTTATCAATTTTGCGAACTACCTCATAAAAACGATTGGTATCACACTTTTTATGCAAACTAGGTAACAGTATCTATTCAAAAAGTGGGTAAAATAACAATTTAGAATATTTCTTGAATTAAAAAACCGTCGCATCTTTGTATTTTGGACAACGACGGTTTTTTTGCAACAAAAAAGCAATCGTTTAACCAAACCATCAGTACGGAGGTATGGGGTTTGCAACAGAATAATAAAGAGAGCGCACAAGCAACAATGAAAGATGTTGCTTTTGCTGCTGGCGTGTCAACAGCCACGGTGTCACGCACATTAATGAATCCAGAAAAAGTATCCTCACAAACCCGTCAAAAAGTTGAGCAAGCTGTTCTTGACGTGGGTTATTACCCACATAATTTGTCAAAAAACCTGAAACGTAACGAGTCAAAAACGATCCTCGTGATCGTCCCTAACATCAGTGATCCCTTTTTTACAGATGTTGTATGTGGCATTGAAGAAACCGCAGCTCAACACGGCTATCTTGTGTTAATTGGTGACTGCAAACACCAACAAAAACATGAAAATGCCTTTATTAATTTAATTATTACTAAGCAGATTGACGGCATGTTACTGCTTGGCTCTCATATCCCTTTTGATGTTTCTAAAGAAGAGCAAAAAAATCTTCCTCCTATGATCATGGCAAATGAATTTGCGCCAGAGCTTGAATTGCCAACCGTTCATATTGATAATTTGACTGCTTCTTTTAGAGCCACCCACTATCTACAACAGATGGGACATAAGCGTATTGCCTGTATTACTGGCCCTGAAGATATGCCACTATGTCGTTATCGCTTACAAGGTTATATTCAAGCTATGCGTAGAACCGGTGTCCCTCTACGCGAAGATTATATTATTAGAGGTGATTTTACCCACGAAAGCGGTGCAGAAAGTCTGAAAAAGTTAATTTCGTTACCTGAACCACCGACAGCGGTATTCTGTCATAGCGATATTATGGCGATTGGTGTGATGTGGCAGGCTAAAAAACTTGGCTTACAATTACCTGACGATCTCTCTGTGATTGGCTTCGATAACCTTGATATTACGCGCTATAGCGAGCCTGCATTAACCACCATGGAACAGCCACGTTACCAAATTGGTCGTCAATCCATGTTGTTACTGCTTGATCAGTTACAAGGTAGACCTGTTGCACCCGGCTCTCGCCTATTAGATTGTGAGTTAATAGTAAGAGAAAGTGTCTGTCGGCTTAAAAGCTAGGCAAAAGACACTATGTTAAGTAACATATCGGTTGTGATACCTATTCATTTAATTATCAGCGAATCGAACTGTGGCACAACGAGACTATGTGGGACGAGGACAGTCATCTGCTCGTCGTAAAAAGACAACGAAAGGCAAAGGTAAAAAGGCGGCCAGTGGGTTGCCTTTAACCACACTTATTGTAGCAATTGCGCTTGTGGCGCTATTTGTTGGCGGCCTCTATTTTATTACCCATAATAAAAAAGAGGTTGTCGAACCAACGTCATCAAGTGCAGGGCAACAACCAACTAACAACTTACCACCTAAACCGCAAGAGCGTTGGCAATATATCAAAGAGCTTGAGAATCGACAGGTGGGGAACCCATTACAGCCACCAGCGACCTCTTCAGGGAGCCAGATTAATCCGAAAGCGACACTTTCACCGGAGCAATTACGTTTTTTACAACAAATTGAAGCGGATAAACGTCAACCGGCGGTAGAGTTACCAGAAGTGCCTTATAACGGTGAAGTACCACGTTCACAGGTTGTCATTACCCCACCGACAACCACCGCACCTTCGGTACAACCTTCGCAACCTTCAGCACCGGTAAAACAGGAGCCTGCACCTGCGATAACAACACCAAAACCTGCGACGACTGAAGCGCGCTTTTTAGTCCAATGCGGTTCATTTAAAACCAATGAACAAGCCGAATCTGTACGCGCAACCTTAGCATTTTCCGGTATCGAAAGCCGTGTGACCAAAGGAAATGACGGCTGGATCCGCGTTTTATCTGGCCCATTTAATAAAGAGCAAGCCAATACGCTAAGCCGTCAAGCTGCAGGCGCAGGTGTATCAGGTTGTATTCTTCGTACTGCAGGGGGTTGAAAAATAAAATTTCTCCCCCACCTATAAATCTAATTCACATAATGGGCTGTGTTTTTTCTGATATTAAAGCACAACCCACTTCTTTTTATTGATAAACCAGGGGCTGACTCATGACTACAATCGTAAGTGTTCGCCGTAATGGCCAAGTCGTAATCGGTGGTGATGGACAGGCGACGATGGGTAATACCGTCATGAAAGGTAATGTTCGCAAAGTACGCCGTCTTTATAACGACAAAGTGATTGCGGGATTTGCCGGCGGCACTGCTGATGCTTTCACACTTTTTGAACTTTTTGAGCGTAAATTAGAGCTCCATCAAGGCCATTTAACTAAAGCCGCTGTTGAACTTGCGAAAGATTGGCGTACAGACAGAATGTTACGCAAACTAGAAGCATTACTGGCTGTGGCAGACGAAACAACATCTTTGATTATCACCGGTAACGGTGATGTTGTGCAGCCAGAAAACGATCTGATTGCTATTGGTTCTGGTGGCCCTTATGCACAAGCAGCGGCGAGAGCGATGTTAGAAAACACCGATCTAAGTGCACGCGAAATTGCGGAAAAAGCACTGAATATTGCCGGTGATATCTGCATCTACACCAACCATAATGTCAACTTTGAAGAAATCTCTTCAAAAGAGTAAGGATTTGAGAGCATGTCCGAAATGACTCCTCGCGAAATTGCCAGCGAACTCGACAGATTTATTATTGGTCAAGATAAGGCCAAACGTGCGGTTGCTATTGCACTGCGTAACCGCTGGCGTCGCATGCAGCTTGATGAAGCGCTGCGTCATGAAGTAACCCCAAAAAATATTTTGATGATTGGACCTACAGGGGTAGGTAAAACTGAAATTGCACGTCGTTTAGCAAAATTAGCCAATGCACCTTTTATCAAAGTCGAAGCCACAAAATTCACTGAAGTGGGTTATGTAGGTAAAGAAGTCGATTCTATTATCCGCGATTTAACTGATTCTGCTGTTAAAATGGTACGTAGCCAAGCGATTGAAAAAAATCGTTACCGTGCTGAAGAAATGGCAGAAGAGCGTATTCTTGATGTACTGATCCCACCAGCAAAAAATAACTGGGGAGTCACAGAATCGGCATCATCCTCAGAGCCTTCAGCAGCGCGCCAAGCGTTCCGTAAGAAACTCCGTGAAGGCCAATTAGACGACAAAGAGATTGAAATTGAATTAGCGGCTACCCCAATGGGTGTTGAAATTATGGCACCTCCAGGCATGGAAGAGATGACTAATCAATTACAATCCATGTTCCAAAATTTAGCGGGACAAAAGCAAAAAGCGCGTAAGATGAAAATCAAAGAAGCGTTTAAACTGATTGTCGAAGAAGAAGCCGCTAAACTGGTTAATCCTGAAGAGTTAAAACAACAAGCCATCGATGCAGTTGAGCAACATGGTATCGTGTTTATTGATGAAGTAGATAAAATCTGTAAACGTGGTGGTCAAAGCTCTGGCCCTGATGTTTCTCGTGAAGGTGTACAACGTGACCTATTACCACTGGTAGAAGGTTGCACCGTATCCACTAAGCACGGTATGGTGAAAACAGATCATATTCTGTTTATTGCCTCAGGCGCATTCCAAGTCTCTAGTCCTTCTGACTTAATTCCTGAGTTACAAGGCCGTCTGCCTATTCGTGTTGAACTACAAGCACTGACTGCAGAAGATTTTGAGCGTATCCTTACTGAGCCAAATGCATCATTAACAAAACAGTATCAAGCATTAATGGCTACCGAAGGGGTAAGCATTAACTTTAGCCAAGACGGTATTCGCAAAATTGCCGAATCTGCATGGCGTGTAAATGAAACCACTGAAAACATCGGTGCACGTCGTCTACATACGGTATTAGAGCGTTTAATGGAAGAAATTTCCTATGATGCGAGTGAACGTCAAGGCGAAACTATTCTTATTGATGCAGAATATGTGAAACAGCATCTGGATGAGCTTGTAGCAGATGAAGATCTGAGTCGATTTATTTTATAATCAACTTATGCGATCCTTAATCAGCAATATTAACGTGGGAGGCTTGCCTCCCATTCTTATTTTTATAATAACAACGAACATGAGTATTGAATTTCAGCATGAGCGCTCAACATTCCATTAGCCGGACACAAGCCTGGCTTGAAAGTTTACGACCCAAAACCCTACCTTTAGGGTTAATTGCTATTGTGACAGGCTCCGCCTTAGCGTATTGGACGGGTCATTTTGAGCTACCTATTGCATTACTGGCGATTTTAACTGCTGGCACACTACAAATTCTCTCTAACTTAGCGAATGACTATGGTGATGCCGTTAAAGGGACAGATACTGAAGAGCGATTAGGGCCACTGCGTGGAATGCAAAAAGGGGTTATCACCCCTGCTCAAATGAAAAAAGCCTTAATTATCAATGTAATTATCTCCTGTATTTCAGGTATCGCCTTGATAATTGTCGCCTGTAAAAAACCCGAAGATGCTATTGGCTTTTTAGTGATGGGCTTATTGGCTATCGTGGCTGCCATTACCTATACCGTAGGGAAACGCCCTTATGGCTATATGGGATTGGGCGATATTTCGGTATTAATTTTCTTTGGCTGGCTAAGTGTGATTGGCACTTATTATTTGCAAGCTAATGCTTTTAATATTGTGACACTACTGCCTGCCACCGCCTGCGGACTGCTCTCGGTCGCAGTACTTAACATTAACAATATGCGTGATCTTGAAAACGACATTCAAGCCGGTAAAAATACCTTGGCGGTGCGTTTGGGGGCTTCTGGCTCACGGATTTACCACACCTGCGTGATTGCCATAGCCATTATCTGTTTGATTGTGTTCACCCTGATTTATATGCACCGTTGGACGGCGTGGCTATTTTTATTAGCCGTTCCCATGCTATTACTGCATATTAAACGCGTTAATGCCGATCTTAGTGGCGAAGCCATGCGACCACTGCTTGAACATATGGTCAAAGCGGCGCTGTTAACCAATATTCTTTTTTCTTTAGGTTTAGTTTTAGAGTAATTTACCGCTATTGTTGATTTGACTCACTGAATTGTCAGTGAGTCTTTTGCCAACACCCCCTGTTAAGGGATATACTGAACTTTCCTGAGGCAACCTGACGTAAATCCTATGAAATATGATACTTCTGAACTCTGTGATATCTATCAAGAAGATATCAATGTCGTAGAACCGCTTTTCTCAAACTTTGGTGGTCGTAGCTCTTTTGGTGGACAAATTACCACTGTCAAATGTTTTGAAGACAATGGTCTGCTTTATGACTTGCTAGAAGAAAACGGTAAAGATCGTATTCTATTAGTTGATGGCGGAGGCTCTGTCCGCAAAGCGCTAGTCGACGCTGAATTGGCACAACTGGCGGTACTCAACGAATGGGAAGGTATTGTTGTTTATGGTGCAGTACGCCAAGTGGACGCTTTATCTGAGCTTGATTTAGGCATTCAAGCGATGGCTGCCATTCCTGCAGGTTGCCCAAGTGAAGGCATCGGCGACAGTGATATCCGCGTAAACTTTGGTGGTGTTACTTTCTTCTCTGGTGATTACCTTTATGCTGATAATACTGGCATTATCTTATCTGAAGAGCCTTTAGGCTTAGATGATGACGATTTAGATGATGATTTATTAGAAGAATAATAGACCATTCTCTTATTAACAAAGATAACGCATAAAGCGACAAAAGCCACTTTATCAGTGGCTTTGTTTTTAACTGGTGAAAACGGTGGACGATTATTGTACGTCTTCCATTTTTCCTAGCAGAGCACGTAAACGCTCTTGCCAGCTTGATTGCTCTTGTTTCAGCTCTTCGTTTTCACGAACCAAAGCTTCTCTTGATTCTCTTGCGCCCTGCACTTCTTGATTCAGTGCATCATTTTTCTCTTTTAGCTCTTCAATTTCCATCTGTAATAATGTGATGGTATCTAGTGCTTGTTGTACTTTTGACTCTAATTTTTCAAAAACTTCAAATGACATACTGTAATCCCCCATATAATCGATACTCCCGATTGTAAGTAGCCTATCAACAACTGTCTAGCATCTTCCGTGGAATTACCTGCTTTTTTCAATTTAACAAAAATACTGGTCTGATCACACTCCTAGTGTTGTACAAGTCACTATTTAAGAGCGTTTTCACTCATTTTCATGATGGGACACACAAAATTCAATTTCGCTTATTCTCGTTTACGCTCATTAACGATAAATTTACAGTTATCTTTTCAATACGAAAAGAATACTAACAATTAAAATCACCCTCTTTCAGGATAGAATATATGAGCCAGACGAAAACCTCTCTTATGGGTCAATGCATTTCCGAGTTTATCGGTACTGCATTGCTAGTCTTCTTTGGTCTTGGTTGTGTTGCAGCAGCACGTATCGCAGGCGCTCAACTCGGTCTTTGGGAGATAAGTATTATCTGGGGCTTAGGTGTTGCCTTAGCCGTTTACCTTACTGCGGGTACCTCTGGTGCTCACCTCAACCCAGCGGTCACAGTCGCATTCTGGTTGTTTGCGTGCTTTGAACGTAAAAAAGTTATCCCTTATATTGTTGCACAAATGTTAGGTGGTTTTTTTGCCGCCGCTGTTGTGTACTTTATGTATTACAATTTATTTATCGACTACGAACAGGTCAACGGAATTGTACGAGGATCACAAGAAAGCCTCTTTACTGCGGGCGTCTTCTCTACTTACCCAGCAGCCCAAATCTCTGTGATCCACGCATTTTTTATCGAAGTAATTATTGCCGTTATCCTCGTTGGCTTAATTTTAGCCTTAACAGATGATGGTAACGGTGTACCTCGTGGGCCTTTAGCACCATTACTTATCGGTATTCTGATTGCGGTTATCGGTGGTGCATTTGGTCCATTAACTGGATTCGCCTTAAACCCTGCCCGTGATTTTGGGCCAAAATTAGTCGCATTCTTTGCCGGATGGGGTGATATTGCTTTAACAGGTGGACGCGATATTCCTTATTTCTTAGTCCCACTCATTGCTCCAATGATTGGGGGTATTTTAGGCGCACTTGCTTATCGTAAACTTATTGGCCGTCACTTACCTTGTGATACCTGCAAAATTGAAAACGACAAATAACGATGCAAGCAATATCGTTGATTATGAAAACAGGTTACTAACATGACAACAGAAACAAACAAATCGAATAGTGAAAAAAAATATATCGTTGCTCTGGATCAGGGAACAACCAGTTCACGCGCTGTCGTAATCGATCATGACGCCAACATTGTTAGCATCTCACAACGCGAATTTACCCAAATTTATCCTAAGCCCGGCTGGGTTGAGCACGATCCAATGGAAATCTGGGCAACTCAAAGCGCAACGCTAATTGAAGTATTGGCCAAAGAAGACATCCCTTCTGATCATGTTGCCGGTATCGGTATTACCAACCAACGTGAAACGACTATCGTCTGGGAAAAAGAGACCGGTAAACCTATCTATAATGCTATTGTGTGGCAATGTCGCCGTACTGCAGACTTTTGTACTCGCTTAAAAGATCAAGAAGGGGTTGAAGAGTACATTCGTCAAAATACTGGGCTTATGGTTGACCCCTATTTTTCAGGCACCAAATTAAAATGGATCCTCGATAATGTTGAAGGCGCTCGTGAACGAGCAGAAAAAGGAGAGTTACTCTTTGGTACCGTTGATACTTGGTTAGTCTGGAAAATGACACAAGGTCGTGTTCACGTAACAGATTATACCAACGCTTCACGTACTATGTTGTTTAATATTCACTCTTTAGATTGGGATCAAAAAATCCTCGATCTGCTGAATATTCCCCGCAATATGCTACCTAAAGTGGTGCCTTCTTCTGAAGTTTATGGTCAAACCAACATTGGTGGTAAAGGTGGTACACGTATTCCTATCGCCGGTATGGCTGGTGACCAACAAGCGGCACTCTATGGTCAGCTCTGTGTACAAAGCGGTATGGCAAAAAACACCTACGGAACAGGCTGCTTCTTGCTGATGAATACGGGTAAAGAAGCCGTGCGCTCTAACCACGGTCTATTAACCACTATCTGCTGTGGCCCACGTGGTGAAGTAAACTATGCCTTAGAAGGTGCAGTCTTCGTCGGTGGTGCTTCCATTCAGTGGCTACGTGATGAGCTAAAATTAATTGATGAAGCAACTGACTCAGAATACTTTGCCACTAAAGTTAATGACACCAACGGTGTTTATGTCGTACCTGCATTTACTGGCTTAGGCGCACCTTATTGGGATCCGTATGCCCGTGGCGCTATCTTCGGTTTAACCCGTGGCGCTAACCGTAATCATATTATTCGAGCTACTTTAGAATCTATCGCTTATCAAACCCGCGATGTCCTTGATGCGATGCAAGCAGACTCCGGAGCACGCTTACAAGCACTACGTGTAGATGGTGGTGCCGTTGCCAATAACTTCTTAATGCAGTTCCAATCTGACATCTTAGGTACCCGTGTTGAACGTCCTGTGGTACGTGAAAGTACTGCGTTAGGGGCTGCGTTCCTTGCAGGCCTTGCGGTAGGTTTCTGGTCTGATCTGGAAGAGGTAAAAAATAAAGCTGAGATTGATAAAGAGTTCCGCCCAGGTATTGAAACCACAGAGCGTAATTATCGTTATAACGGCTGGAAAAAAGCGGTTGCCCGTGCACAAGAATGGGAAGATCGCGGTTAATCGCTAATTCCCCCCGATGAGAGAGAATTCGCCTAGGCGACATAAAACAAATGCCGATAGTAGATATTACACTATCGGCATTTTTATTGGCGAAAACTTAAAGGCAGTCATTAAACCGTATTCTGCTGATGACTAAAACGGTGTGATAACGGGATCCAACACAACATAATAGCCACTGACATAATAAACATAATCATTCCTAAGCTAAATTGATTATGTTGTGGCAATAGTGCAGAGAACCAGGTTGCTATCCCTGAGCCAACATTTTGCAATCCGCCCACCAACGCACCAGCCGCTCCGGCTAAATAAGGGAATGGCTCCATCGCCCCTGTCGTTGCCAGCGGAAATAGCATCCCAGCGCCAAAGAAAAACAGGGCAGCGGGCACCAGTAAAGTCCAAATATTAATAATATTCAGCCAGCCGGGAAGCCACATTAAAATACCTGCCGCTACACAGCAAAATACGGAGTGCCACATCAATTGCACAAAGGTTTTACCTTCACGCCCTGCGTACCACGCACCAAAGAAGGCCGCGGGAATAGGTAAAATAAATAGAATACTGATAGTAATACTATTTAAACCCAACACGCCTCCCATCAACACACCGCTGGAAGCTTCAAATACGGCAATACCTGATAATGCACAAATCAACATGATCAAAAAGGCACTAAAAGTACTGTTGGACAGCAATAAATAAAAAGATGACAACATACTGCGTCTTTCAGCCTGTACAGGTCGGGTTTCTGGCATCCAGTGATACATACTAAAGAGTACACTTCCTCCTAATAATAATAGGAAGATATAACAGGCATGCCAGCCAAAGAAGTGCGCCACCACCCCACCGATCATCGGCGCTAAGAGTGGACTGACTAACACCCCCATATTTAATAAGCTATTTGCATAGCGTAACGCAGTACCGGTATAGAGATCACGAGGCTGAGTACGGGTCATTACCCCTGCTACCCCAGTCCCCATTCCTTGTAAGGTACTGGCGATCACTAAGGTAGTTAAGTTCTGTGAAAAAATAGCCACGATCGTCGCTAAACAGAAAATACTCATCCCCACTAAAATAACCGGACGACGCCCTACTCGGTCAGAAATAGGGCCATAAATTAATTGTGAAAAACCATAAGAAAACAGATATGCGCCCATTACTTGCTGTACAGCACCTGTTGGCTCACCAAAATAGACAGCCATATCAGCAATCACAGGAACATAAATCGTCTGTGTCATTTGACCGACAGCAACCAGTGCAATAATCAGTAATAACAGATTTGCATGTTCTAACTTTCTCATTTCTTTTCTTTGCTCAGAAATTAAAAATTAACCGATTAACGGACAGGAAAGTGCTACAGAGCTTTGATAAAATAAACTCTGCAAAATGCACTTGCGCTAAATAATGAGACTAAGGTAACAAATCTAGCAAAATTTGCGAAGTAGTCAGCCATTTTTATCTCGTCAACGATGTCAGTGAAAAACACCATCGTTGTCAATATAAATGTACATTTTGTATTAACGATTAACGAAACTACAGATTAATATCGCCATCACATCATCTTGATAAATAAAAACGCCCTTCCTCTTTAGAATAAATTATCGACATAAGCGCTTTCCTAAAAAGGAGATAAGAGATTATGGCAAATTGGGTCACTGGAAAAGTCATTCAAGTTAGGTATTGGACAGATACATTAATCAGTTTAGTTGTACACGCCCCTATCGATAAGTTTACAGCAGGTCAATTTGCCAAACTGGCACTCGAAATTGACGGTGAACGTATACAACGCGCCTACTCTTATGTTAACTCCCCGCAAGATCCCAACTTAGAGTTCTATCTAGTCACTGTACCTGAAGGTAAACTCAGCCCACGCTTAGCGGCGTTAACCGTTGGTGATGAACTCTTAGTGACAGAACAAGCCAGTGGCTTTTTTGTTTTAGAAGAGGTGCCTAGCGCGAATACCTTATGGATGTTATCAACAGGTACGGCGATCGGGCCATTTCTCTCTATTTTACAACTTGGTGATGATCTCGACCGTTTCGAAAATATTGTTTTAGTCCATGCTGTACGCTACGCCCGTGATTTAAGCTATCTACCATTAATGGAGCAGTTAGCTGAACGCTACCAAGGGAAACTGCGTATCCAAACTATTGTCAGCCGTGAAAACCATATAGGCTCACTAACCGGACGCATTCCAGCATTAATTGAAAGTGGTGCATTAGAAAAAACCGTAGGATTAACCATTTCCCCAGAAGAGAGCCATATTATGCTATGTGGTAATCCAGAAATGGTAAGAGACACGCAACAGTTACTGAAAACACAGCGTGATATGAGAAAACATTTACGCCGCAAACCGGGACATATCACCAGTGAACAGTATTGGTAATGACAACATCAGGGCTGAATAACACTTTATTCAGCCCTGACTGTTTAGCAGTTACACACTTTAACGAAAACTTGAGTAGTCGACCTTTTCAGTCGTGGCACCAAAATAGTTTTCTCCTTGGGTGCCAATAAACACCCCACAATCTAACAACATGATCATCATAATAAATGATGGGAGAAAACGCCCTATCGCCCACTGCCAAAAGGGCTCTAAACTACTGGTATCAGTCAATCCTAGCATCACCGCCAGCAACAATAGTAACAGCCATGCACCACGTTTATTTCTATCGTGAAGTCGCTTAGTAAAAATGGCACATAACGGATATAAAATAGCCAGCGAAATTATCCCCACCAGCACAGCAGGCAATGAATAGTGCTGATTAACTGTATATAATCCGCAAAACAGCACAAAACAGAGTGCAAAACCCGCCCAAAAGTCACGGCGTCCAATTCGCCCTTTGAATGAAAAGGCCCAATGTTGTAAGGTCATTAATAATTTCTCAATATAGACTTATTTTAGTGAATTAAGCTGTCCATTTAACATCAAATAATACAGAGTGATTTTATAATATTCTATCGCACAACAGACCAAGGAGGACAGATGATAAAAAAAAGCACGCTTACTCAGTTAGCGCTTATCATAATAAGCATTGCTTTATCTTTGCCAACCCTTGCTATGGCAGCGTCGCCCTCTATTGCTCATCAACCCCCAACTAAAGATGATATTCTTTACCTTAAACAGGATGCCCCTGTTTTTGAAACCACCATTCCTGAGATAAGAGCTAAATTCAATCAAAATAATGCGACGTTATTTCTCAATGAATATAAAATTATCACCAACAACGATATTACTATTCCGTTAGTCAGAGCCGCGACACGAATAACCCCTTATTTATACTCATCAGCCGTATTAGAGCGTGGCAGTGAAAAAATTAAGAGTCTACAGCTCACCCTGATCCATTCACTTGATACGCCACAAATCGAAAAAGAGCATCAAGATACGGCAATGCGCTATATCACTGCATTAGTGACACAGTTTGATCCCTCTATTAATGCAACGCAAATTCAAGAGGTGCTCAATTTATTTGCTGTTAAACAAGATGTGCCTGCTTATATTAGCCATAATGTCGGTGCTATTCGCTATATTATTGCCCACGAGGACAATCAACTAACGACCTTTGCCATTGAACCGATTAAGCTTTCACTCAATAGCAATATCGATTCAGCTATTCCGTGATAAAAAACAAAGCTATTCTATTCAATGTTCTCTATACTGTTGTGCATCAACAGAATTTGAGTTTATCGATAAATTAAATTTAAACCACTCGGTTGGAGGAAAAGTTATGCGCCATCCATTAGTCATGGGTAACTGGAAACTTAACGGCAGCATTCATATGGTTCATGAATTAATCGCTGCATTACGTAAAGAAATCAGCGGTGTTGCTGGATGTGATGTTGCTATTGCACCACCAACAGTTTATCTGTGCCAAGCTCGTCATGAAATCGGTGGAAGCCGTATTGCGTTAGGTGCCCAAGATACCGGTGTTAACTTATCTGGTGCTTTCACTGGCGAAACTTCCCCAGAAATGCTGAAAAACGTTGATGTTAAATACGTGATCATCGGTCACTCTGAACGTCGCACTTAC
Organism: Proteus sp. G2675; assembly: GCF_963886535.1. NCBI lineage: Bacteria > Pseudomonadati > Pseudomonadota > Gammaproteobacteria > Enterobacterales > Morganellaceae > Proteus > Proteus sp. G2675. The sequence continues at coordinate 168,647 of NZ_CAWPCB010000038.1, read as the reverse complement.
CATAAAGAATCTGATGAATTTATCGCACAAAAATTTGGTGTGTTAAAAGAGTTAGGCTTAACACCTGTGTTATGTATCGGTGAAACAGAAGCAGAAAACGAAGCTGGTAAAACACAAGAAGTGTGCGCACGTCAAATCGACGCTATTTTAAATGCACATGGTGCACAAGCATTCAAAGATGCAGTGATCGCTTATGAACCTATTTGGGCGATTGGTACAGGGAAATCAGCAACGCCTGCACAAGCACAAGCGGTACATAAATTTATTCGTGATCATATCGCTAAACAAGATGCGGCTATCGCTGAGCAAGTCATTATTCAATACGGCGGTTCAGTCAACGATAAAAACGCAGCAGAGCTATTTAGCCAACCTGATATCGACGGTGCATTAGTTGGTGGCGCGTCACTGAAAGCGGATGCCTTTGCTGTTATCGTGAAAGCAGCAGCAGAAGCGAAAGCGAAAAAATAACTTTGATAGCAAATCGTTATCTTACCGATAAATAACTATCACGAAAATCACCTTACTGCGTCTTAACAGAAGGTGATTTTTTTATGCGTTACTCGCTAATCACGTCGGCTGATTTCATCAAATATTCCCCCGGTGGCAAAATGAGTTTGTTGTGCTGATTGCCAATCGCCAAAAAGCTCATCAATAGTGAATAATTGCAGGGTTGGAAAACGTTTTTGATATTTTTCAGCAATGCTTTTATCTCTTGGACGATAATAGTTTTTAGCAGCAATTTCTTGCCCTTGAGGTGAATAAAGATACTCTAAATAAGCGGTTGCCACTTCCCGCGTACCTCGCTTATCAACCACTTTATCCACCACAGAGACGGTTGGCTCTGCCAAAATAGAGACGGAAGGGGTGACTATTTCAAACTTATCTGTACCTAACTCATTAATCGCCAATAACGCTTCATTTTCCCATGCAATTAACACATCACCAATACCACGCTCAACAAAAGTATTTGTCGCGCCTCTCGCGCCAGAGTCTAATACTTCAACCTGTTGATACAGTGACTTTACAAAGGCTTTCGCTTTTTCACTGTCTTGCTGATTGGCCTTTAATCCATATCCCCATGCAGCCAGATAATTCCATCTTGCTCCACCGGAGGTTTTAGGATTAGGTGTGATAATAGATACACCGGGTTTAATTAAAGAGTCCCAGTCGGTTATCTGTTTGGGATTACCTTTTCTCACTAAAAAAACAATGGTTGAGGTGTAAGGTGCTGAGTTATCAGGTAAGCGAGTGATCCACTGCTTATCTATACGTCCTCTTTGTGCAATGGCATCAATATCATAAGCTAATGCGAGGGTGACAATATCCGCTTCAATACCATTAATTACGGCGGTTGCCTGTTTACCAGAGCCACCATGAGATTGACGAATAGTCACATGATCGCCGGTTTTTTGTTGCCAATATTGACTAAATGCGTGGTTATATTGTTGATAAAGCTCTCGAGTCGGATCGTAAGAGACATTTAATAACTGAATATCCTTCGCCCAGATGCTTTGTGTAAACAGTGCCGTCAGCGCTAGCGTCGTCAATAATCCCCATCGTTTTAACATCGTTATCTACCCCTATCCTATTTCTAGTTGGTTTATTTGTTTTGTTTAACTAGGCTGACAGAAAGATTTATAACGATGAAATAATAAAAAACAGACTGTTATACGTAACAGATATATAGTTGAGAAAACGGGGACTCACACAGTCATTACCCATCAGATAAGAGAAGAAAAGCGCGTAGAATGAAATGTTTTCACTCGGGAAGCTGTTCTGATACAAGCTGATATTGCATCAGAACAGTCCACGAATAAGGATATAACTCAGAAAGGCTCTGGTAATAGAGTAAAACTATGGCTTAATACAGTTTTTTCGCAGTTTCATACCAATCGGCTTTAAAGACACGTTTCATATTCATAACCGCATCAATAATATCATGGTGAACCAGTTTTTCATTTTGGATCCCTACACAACGACCACCATAACCTTCAAGTAGCAGTTGTACAGAGTAAGCACCCATACGAGAGGCTAAAATACGATCGTAGGCAACCGGAGAGCCGCCACGTTGAATATGGCCTAATACAGTGGCACGTGTTTCATGTTTGGTTTCTGCTTCAATAAAACGTGCTAGCTCATGTACATCACACACATGTTCGGTAATTGCCACGATAGCATGACGTTTACCACGCTCAATACCCGCTTTAATTTCTGCTAATAATTCATCACGATCAAAAGGTAATTCGGATTCAGGCAATACCACGAACTCACAACCACCCGCAATAGCAGCGGATAAGGTTAAATCACCACAATAACGTCCCATCACTTCAACGATAGAGATACGTTTATGGGATGTTGAGGTATCACGTAAGCGGTCAATCGCTTCTACCGCCGTTTCTAACGCCGTGAAATAGCCAATAGTGTAATCAGTACCCGCAACGTCATTATCAATGGTGCCCGGTAAACCAATACATGGGAAACCCGCTTCAGTTAATTTTTTCGCCCCCAGATAAGAACCATCCCCCCCGATAACCACCAGTGCATCTAACTCATTTTGCTTCATATTTTCAATAGCAACGGCACGCACATTATCTTCGCGGAATTCTGGGAAACGCGCAGAGCCTAAAAAGGTACCACCACGGTTGATCATGTCTGACACACTAAAGCGATCGAGTTTTTTCATACGGTTTTCATATAAGCCCATATAGCCATCAAAAATACCGTACACTTCTAAACCCTCGCTGAGTGCTGCACGGACAACACCACGGATCGCGGCATTCATACCCGGTGCATCACCACCACTTGTTAAAACCCCAATTCTTTTGATCCCATTAACCATGATTACCTCTGATTCTTATTCGATATCATTATTGCAATATATTGTTGGAATAACTGTTATCTTAATACCGGCTTCACGAACGTAATCCACCGATATCTCAAATGCTGAATTGATTCAACAACCCCATTGTACGCATATTTTTTATCACTTCATCATCAACGTACATTTTTTTTTATAAACTTGATGCGCATTAAATTAATTGAGTAGCCTGTATAAATACTATACTAGTCTATCGTCTCTGTATTACACCGATAAGTTAACACTTTTTATACAGATACTTTACAGCCTTTTGCTATCTATCTCAAAAAACAGTGTGTTAGCCATATATTACTATCAAGATATAAAGTGTAATGGGCTTATTGACTGTTTGCTTAACACTTTGCGCGCTGTTATCGATACTTTTGTGTTATTCGGCATAAATAGAAAAAGCGCTCACCCTACACAATTGTGACTGATGACAAAAATTTTGCGTTAATTTACCGTTTATACAATAAGGCTGATACAGTATAACAAACAGTACAGTAGGAGGTTTTATGTTTGATTTAACGGGTAAAATTGCTTTAGTTTCCGGCGGAGCAAAAGGTATTGGTAAAGGCATTGTTAGCGCATTAAAAAACAGCGGTGCACAGGTTATTATTGCTGATATTGATGATGTAGCAGGTAATGCAACCAAACAAGCACTTGGTGTTGATTTTATGCACCTTGATGTCACCTCTCAAGCAGCCTGTGAACAAGTAGTCAATGATATTGTTAAACAGTATGGCAAACTCGATATTCTTTGCTCTAATACCGGTATTTTCCCCCAAGCGACAATTAAAGAGATGAGCGAAGCTGATTGGGATAAAATGCATACCGTCAATTTAAAAGGAATGTTTTTCTTAGTAAAAGCAGCTCTTGCGGTAATGGAAAAGCAACAATATGGCCGTGTGATCATCACCTCTTCTATTACAGGCGCCATTACTGGCTATCCGGGCTGGAGCCATTATGGAGCAAGCAAAGCAGGTCAGTTAGGCTTTATGCGCAGTGCTGCATTAGAATATGCACGCCACGGTATTACCATTAATGCCGTTATGCCCGGCAATATTTTAACCGAAGGCTTACAAGCCCAAGGAGAGACCTATCTTAATCAAATGAAGGCCTCTATCCCAACCCATACCTTAGGGGAGCCTGAAGATATCGGCTATGCCGCCGCATTTTTTGCCTCTAATGAAGCAAAATATATTACCGGTCAAACCATTATTGTCGATGGCGGACAGATTTTACCTGAATCTCCAGAGGCGTTGTTGTAATATATTTAAGGGTAGAATAATAACCTACCCTTATTTTTAATTATATAAATTTTTGAGTTATAACGGCTTAATTGAATTATTGCGTTTTTTAATAAAAAACAGGCTTAGTATCATGAAAATACTTCATTTAATTAATTTACAAGGGTTTGGTGGTGCTGAACGTTTGTTTATTGAATATTTAAAAAATAGCTCATTTCAAAATGAGGTTTTGTGCACCAGTAACTCTTTAAATAAAAACCTGATCCCTGAGCTTAAGCATTTCGATATAAAATACGCTAATAAAATCGCTTCTACTAAAATAAAGTACCCTGCTTTTTTAAGAAAACATGTCTTAACAAAAAAAATAGAAGCAAGTAAAGCCGATGTCACTCTAGTATGGGATTTCGTCCCTAGATTATCTAGAAAGCCCAAGAATACTAGCTTGGTCTACTATGATCATGGCTGTTCTTGGCGCTATCCTCTTAACAAAAAAACATTAAGCTTTTTTAGTATGCTCAATAATGCTATCGCGATATCTACAGCATCTAAACGTGTTATGGAGTTAAGATTCAATACGACATATACGCCTAAAAAAGTCATTAATCGTCTACCACTAAAGTCTAGTAACATAGCTAAAAAACTGCACAATAATCAAATTACGCTAGGAACAGCCTCTCGCTTAGTAGGACTGAAGGGGATCGGAATTAGTATTCTCTGTTTATCAGAATTAATAAAATTAAATATAAAGGCAAAGTTAATTATTGCTGGTGATGGTGAACAAAGGACAGAATTAGAACAATTAGCAAGACAAAATAATGTACAAAACCATATCAGCTTTATTGGCTATCAATCAGATATGGATAAATTTTATTCAGATATCGATATTTATTTAAGTACACCAGTAACAGAGCCTTTTGGTTTATCTTGCATTGAAGCTTTAGCTCAAGGTATCCCTGTTATCTATCCTAATATTGACGGACAACCCGAAGCAATAAAAGATAAGTATTGCGGTCTAGGTATTGCTCCCAAATTATCTATTGATGAATATCATAAATTAACAAATTTAGATATCAACTTCCCCTATAAAGTTTATGATCCTATCTCAGATACATTAATTTTACCCAAATTAATATCTCCCCAAAACTGTGCTACGGCTATAATAGAAATAATGAATAATTATACTAACTTTAGCCAGAATGCGATTGAATGGTCAAAAGAAACGACAGATTACAATCTATTTATTAAAGAATTTGAAAGTACGATAAGAGATAGTCAAATATAGCTAAAATATAAAGAATAGAATAAAGGATAATAATATCCTTTATTCATATCAACTCAACTTTAATGCAGATAATAAACGATTTTCAAAGTTTTCATCATTAAATTTAGTAATAGCATTTTTTATTTCATTATGCGTAGGCAATAAACGCCCATCAATAATACTTTGTAAGTGATTAGCTAAACTAGCTACATCCTTTACTGGGTACAGTAATCCATTCGATTCAGGCGTTATAATATCTTCAGGACCGGTTGGGCAATTAGAGCTAATACAAAAAATACCATAAGAAGAAGCTTCACATAACACCATGGGAAACCCTTCAGATATTGATGTCAATACTAATGTAGACGTATATTTTATATTCCTCTTAATATATGACCAAACATCTTTTTGCCAACCATGCCAGTTGATCTTAGTGGCTATTTTTAATTCTAGTGCTAAGCTTTTTAAAAAATCGGTATCTTCTCCATCCCCAACAATATCAAGCGTCCAATCGCCATTCAATTTGGAAAGCGCATAAAATAATTCATTAACATTTTTAGGAGCATACGCAACCAATCTTCCAACATATAGAAATCTTATCTTATCATTTCTTGGTATAATTATATTATTTTCTGTTATGGGATTATAAATAGTAAATATATTCTCTCTATCTATCCCCATATCAAGCATATACCGAGTTATACCCGAACTAATCGATAAATGATAATCAGCCTTATGTAAATAAATTGATTTATATAAATTATTTAATGAAAAATGTATCCATGAGTAAATATAAACTTTACTTCTAACAATTTTTCTTGCTAAATTAGCAATATAGCAACACACCGTATCATAAGAAATAATAATGTCTGGCTTTTCTTGTTTAAGAATTCTTGCTAACTGAACTGCATAGCTCATCCTTCTTAACTTAGTATTTTTTATCTTAGAAGATAGCCTTCTATATTTACAATCAACTAACCAATCATCATTAACTTTATTATCCCCTTCATTAAAAAAGATAAACTCCGAGTGGATAGCATGCGATGCCAATATATTTATAGATTTTTTAAAAACGGTTTCCATACCGCCAAATCCACCTAAATTATAACCAATAATTAATACTTTTTTCATTATAGAAATAAACCATACTTAAAAATATTTGTTGATTATATTAGAACTCTATAGAGATTACTATTTCAACGCGTTATATGTATTGAAGGGCAAAAAAAAGCCCCTCTCCAGAGGGGCTGCAAAAGACAGGGATGGTGTCTATGGCAAGGAAAAAACTTCGTTGTTGCTACTTACTCTCTAACTAGGTACTGCTTTACTACACTCTTACTACATTACTAAAGGACTTTACTTAATCACTAATTAGCTTTCTCTTGAGTTTGCTGGTTTTGCTGGCTAACAGAAGAGACACGCTGTTGATAATTCTTTTCTAGCTGCGCTTTTTGCTCAGGGGTTAATAGCTGATACATTTGATTATGAACTTTCGCCATTTCAACTCGGCGCTCTATTGCTTGTTTGTCCATATCTTGTATTTGCGCTCTTACCGCTGCTTCATCAAACTTATCCGCGGTAATTAGCTTATGCATATTTTCGTGACGCTGACGAAAATCACTGTTATTAAAACGATCTTGATGATGCTGGCGCATTAAATCGCGCATTTGAGTACGTTGTTGCTCTGTTAATGTAATACCATTAAACATACGCGACTCACCGAAATTATTGTTACCCATCATATGGCCACGTTGTCCACGATGACCTCGGTTATCACGTCCATCATGCATACCGTAACCGTATCCACAATGGTAATTATCATTATACTGTTGTTGCCCAGCAGGCTGATTATTTGTATTTGATGTTTCAGCCATTACTACCGTCGGAGCTACTAAAAACATTGATGCTAGTGCAACCATTGCTACTTTACGCATTGTCCCACTCCTCATTCGGTTATAATACCGACTTATTAATGCTGACCTAAATATGTGTAATTGTTCTCGATGTGGATTACTATACCTTTACGGCTGCAAACTAGCGTCAGAGCGTGTAAAAGAACGTAAAGTCATAGATTCGCGCTATTTATTATCGTATTTTTCTCTTGGAGGAATTGACGAATGCATAAAATCTTATTAGTGGATGACGATCGCGAATTAACCTCGCTATTGAAAGAACTACTTGAAATGGAAGGCTTTAATGTTGTGCTCGCCACTGACGGCGAACAGGCCTTAAAACTTCTGGACGCGTCTATTGACTTGTTATTACTGGATATCATGATGCCACGTAAGAACGGGATCGAGACACTTAAAGAGTTACGCCAAAATTTCCAAACACCTGTCATTATGTTAACGGCAAGAGGTAGCGATCTTGATCGTGTACTTGGCCTAGAGCTGGGAGCAGATGACTATTTACCTAAGCCATTTAACGATAGAGAGCTAGTTGCACGCATTAGGGCTATTTTACGTCGTTCCAACTGGAGTGAACAGAAACAGACCGATGGCAACACCTCACCCATATTGCAAGTTGATAAGTTACAACTTAATCCGGGTAGACAAGAGGCCAGCTTTGATAATGAACCATTAGAGCTAACAGGTACTGAGTTTACGTTACTTTATCTACTTGCTCAGCATTTAGGACAAGTGGTATCGCGCGAGCATCTCAGCCAAGAAGTGTTAGGTAAACGCTTAACACCTTTTGATAGAGCGATTGATATGCATATTTCCAACTTACGTCGTAAGTTACCGGAAAGAACAGACGGGCAGCCTTGGTTTAAAACATTACGTGGCCGTGGTTATCTTATGGTTTCAATAACTTAATAAAAAATCTTTATGATAAACAGTTTGTCAGCGCGTATATTCGCCATATTCTGGCTGACACTAGCATTAGTTCTGGTGCTAGTTATGATGGTACCCAAGCTGGACTCGCGCCAGCTTACCACTTTACTTGAAAGTGAATACCGTCAAGGTGTTATGCTAGAGCAACATATAGAAGCCGAACTAGCGCAAGATCCGGCTAACGATCTGCTATGGTGGCGGCGATTAATCCGCGCCATTGATAAATGGGCGCCACCTGGTCAACGTCTTATTATTGTCACCAGTGAAGGTCGTATTATTGGTGCTCAACGTAATGAAATACAAGTTGTCAGAAACTTTATGGGACAATCTGATAACGCAGACCATCCGAAAAAGAAAAAATACGGTCGCTCTGAGATGTTAGGTCCCTTTTCCATTAGAGATGGTGAAGATCACTACCAACTTTACTTAGTGCGCCCATCAAGTAGCCCACAATCTGACTTTATCAATTTATTATTTGATAAACCGCTTTTATTACTGATATTCACCATGCTTATCAGTACACCGCTACTGGTTTGGCTCTCTTGGAGCTTGGCAAAACCGGCCCGAAAACTCAAAAATGCGGCGGATGATGTGGCAAAAGGTAATCTGCGCCCTCACCCTGAGCTGGAAACCGGCCCACAAGAATTTTTAGCGGCAGGCACCAGTTTTAATCAGATGATCAGCGCATTAGAGCGTATGGTTGAAGCGCAACAACGATTGATTTCTGATATCTCCCATGAATTGCGCACCCCATTAACTCGTTTACAGCTTGCCAGTGCATTACTACGCCGTCGTAGCGGTGAAAGTAAAGAGCTAGAGCGTATTGAAACAGAAACACAGCGGCTAGATGGCATGATCAATGACTTATTAGTGCTTTCCCGCAACCAGTATAAAAATGAGTTATTACGTGAAACCGTAAAAGCGAATGAGCTTTGGAACGATATTTTAGATAATGCGAAATTTGAGGCAGAACAAAGCAATAAAACCCTAACAGTAACCGCCCCACCAGGCCCATGGACAATTTATTGCAATCCTTATTCATTAGCGAGTGCCTTTGAAAATATCGTTCGCAATGCCTTGCGTTATTCACATTCTCGTATTGAAGTAGCCTTTACCGAACAAAATCAGGGTATTACTATTATTGTTGATGATGATGGCCCAGGGGTTAGCCCAGAAGATCGCGAGCATATTTTCCGACCTTTTTATCGTACGGACGAAGCACGTGATAGAGAATCCGGCGGTACAGGGCTGGGACTGGCAATTGTTGAAACCGCGATTAGTCAACATCGAGGCCATGTAAAAGCCGATGATAGCCCATTAGGGGGATTAAGAGTGGAGATTTGGTTGCCGAGAGGGAGTGTGGTAAATAAATCACAACACGCTTAATTCAGTAATAAAATTACTATATTAAATTATTATGCCATCTATTGAAGAATAGGTGGCATATTCTTTTCATTCCCATCTTTATAGATATTTCAGAATGATCTTGCTAATTCAGTCGATATTACGATATTTATATATACCTAATCAATGTTAGAATACCCATCAATTACTTGACCCGCGGGTTTGAAGAGTCTAATCTCAGAGCGGTTTTACGTACTGTTAAAGTATACTTATATAATAAAACTCTTATATTACAGATAGATAAGGGTTTTAAAAGAAAATTTTGGCGCTCTGGGGGCCGTAAACCCAGTGCGGTAGCTTTGTACGTATGATAAGTATGATAATTATCATAATATAGATATAAAACCTTATACTCTATTCGAATGTATATTATATTTTATGAGTTGCTAAAAACTAGATAATGAAAATAATTTTATTTGGAAAAAACGGGCAAGTCGGTTGGGAATTACAGCGTTCTCTAGCACCATTAGGAACTGTTATTGCTTTAGATTCTAAATCAACAGAATATAAAGCTGATTTTTTATTTCCTGCAGAACTAGAGAAAACTATTTTATCTATTAAACCAGATATTATCGTCAATGCAGCAGCCTATACAAATGTAGATCATGCTGAAACTGATCGTATTAACGCATTTAAAGTAAATTTTGAAAGTGTTGAAGTAATTGCAAAAACAGCTGAAAAAATTGGGGCTTTATTAATACATTATTCAACAGACTATGTATTTGATGGTACTAATGATACTCCTTGGTTAGAAACAGATGTTCCAGCACCTTTAAATATTTACGGAAAAAGCAAACTAGCGGGCGAACAAGCTATTATTAATAGCTGTAAAAAATATCTAATTTTTAGAACTAGCTGGGTATATGCAAGTAGAGGTAATAACTTTGCAAAGACCATGCTAAGATTAGGAAAGAAACATGATTCACTATCAGTGATTAATGACCAGCATGGGGCCCCCACAAGTGCTGAATTATTAGCAGATTGTACTGCTCATGCAATAAAAAGTGTATTAGATAATGTATCGCTTTATGGGTTATACCATTTAACAGCAAAAGGAACAACAACATGGTTTGAATATGCATCATTACTATTTGAATATGCAAAAGAATATTCTTTACCATTATCAGTTAAAAACTTAACTCCAATCCCTGCAGAAGAATATCCTTTACCCGCAGCTAGACCACATAATTCACGTTTAAATATACAAAAGTTCGAAAAAAACTTTAAACTAGAATTACCTCACTGGAAATTTGGCATATACAGAATGTTAAATGAAATTTTAGATAACAAATAATTATCAATATATAGTTTAAAAATGAAAAAATATAAAGGTATTATTCTTGCTGGTGGTTCAGGAACTCGGCTTTATCCGGTAACAATGGCTGTAAGTAAACAATTGTTGCCAATTTATGATAAACCAATGATTTATTATCCTCTTAGTACCCTGATGCTCGCAGGAATAAGAGATATATTAATTATTAGCACCCCTCAAGATACACCAAGATTTCAACAACTATTAGGAAATGGTAGCCAATGGGGTATTCATCTTCAATATAAAGTCCAACCTACCCCTGACGGCTTAGCACAAGCATTTATTATTGGTGAAGATTTTATTGGCTCAGATAATTGTGCTCTAATTTTAGGTGATAATATTTTTTATGGCCATGATTTACCTAAACAATTAGAACAAGCGATACAAAGAGAACAAGGTGCTACAGTATTCGCCTATCATGTTAATGATCCTGAAAGATATGGTGTTATTGAATTTGATAAAAATAAGATTGCTATTTCATTAGAAGAAAAACCATTACACCCTAAAAGTAATTATGCTGTTACTGGTTTATACTTCTATGATAACAGTGTTATTGATATTGCAAAAAACTTAAAACCTTCAGCTCGTGGTGAGTTAGAAATCACTGATTTAAATAAAGTATATTTAAAACAAAATAATCTCTCAGTTGCTATGATGGGACGTGGATATGCTTGGCTAGATACAGGAACACATAAAAGCCTTATTGAAGCGAGTAATTTCATTCAAACTTTAGAAGAAAGACAAGGATTAAAAGTTTCTTGTCCAGAAGAAATTGCTTATAGAAAAGGTTTTATTAATAAAGAGCAAGTAGAAGTACTTGCTAAGCCTCTATCTAAAAATGGTTATGGTAAATATTTATTAAAAATAATTCAGGACGATTAATTATGAATGTTACTCAAACAGAAATACCTGATGTATTAATTTTGGAACCTAAAGTATTTGGTGATCACAGAGGTTTTTTTTATGAAAGTTTTAATAAAAAAATATTTGAAAAAGCAATTAACCATCCTGTAAACTTTGTTCAAGATAATCATTCCAAATCAAATAAAAATATATTAAGAGGTCTACATTATCAAACTCAAAATACTCAAGGTAAATTAGTACGGGTTATATCAGGTGAAGTTTTTGATGTTGCTGTAGACATTAGAGAAAACTCTCCAACATTTGGTAAATATGTAGGAGTATATCTTTCCGCAGAGAATAAAAAGCAGCTTTGGATACCTGAAGGCTTTGCACATGGCTTTTTTGTTATAAGTGAAGAAGCCGAATTTGTTTATAAATGTACAGATTATTATAATCCTACAGCAGAATTATCTATAGCCTGGAATGATCCTGATTTATCTATTAACTGGCCAATTGATGTAGATACCCCAATTATATTATCAATGAAAGATAAAAATGCACTATCTTTTAACCAATTAAAGAGTCAAAATATACTATAATTTATTCTATTCTCTTTCATACTTATAATCTCTAAATTTATTATTAAATTATATTTAGTGATTATCGAATAGAACATTTTAGCAAGAATTAAGAAATTTAAACAATGTATAATGAAGTTAATAATGTAAAAGAAAAAGTTGCATTTAATACTTGTATAATGTATATAAAAATGGCCTTGTTAATTGGTATTTCTTTATATACAGTACGAATACTTTTAAATAATTTAGGTATATATAACTATGGAATATTTACACTAAGTGCTGGCCTAATAACTGTATTTTCATTTTTAAATTCAGCAATGTCTATATCAACCCAACGCTATTTATCTTATTTCCAAGGATCAAAAAATATTAAGATGCAAAATAGTGTTTTTTATTCGAGTATGATCTTACATATTATTGTTGCAACTATATCAATATTAGTACTACTCATCATAATGCCATTTTTATTTAATGGTTTTTTAAATATAGATAGTAAATTTATATCCGTAGCTCGTATACTATATATTTATATGCTCATCTCTTTATTTTTTACAATAGTTTCCGTTCCATTTGTAGCAACTTTATTTTCTCGAGAAAACATTTTACTTGACTCTATAATTCTTATCGTACAAGCTATAATGAAACTTATAGCAGCTCATTTAATTATTTATTATCCTGACTCAGAAAAACTTTCTCTTTATGGTCTCTCTTTAGCAGTAATTAGTGGTATAGTATTTTTATTTTATTTTATATATTGTTGTAAATATTATAAAGAATGCAGGATAAATAAAAATAGCAATTGCAATGGTTTGCTAAAAGAAATGGCTTTTTTCGCAGGATGGAATTTATACACTAATTTATGCTACGTTTTAAATACTCAAGGATTAAATATTGTTTTAAATGTTTTTTTAGGTACAACAATTAATGCTGCATATGGAATTGCATCTCAAATAAATGGTCAAATAAGAGAGTTATCTTTATCTTTATTAAGAGCTTTAAATCCTCAAATAATGAAAAGTGAGGGTATGGAGAAGAGAGAAAGAACGATTAGACTATCAATACTCGCCAGTAAATTTGGTTTTTTCCTTGTCTCCATAGTAGGTGTACCTGCTATATTCACGATGTCAGAAATATTAAAATTCTGGCTTAACATCGTCCCTAGTTATACTGCTAATATCTGTATATATCTTCTAATTGCTAGCATATTAAATCAATTAACTGTAGGTGTAACATCTGCAATACAAGCTATTGGAAATATAAAAAAATTCCAATTAGTTATCGGTTCTATTGCACTCTTAACACTACCTTTCAGCTATTTATTATTAAAATTAGGTTACTCATTTTATAGTGTTTTAACATTAATCGTAGTGATAGAAGTAATTACAAGCTTTATAAAAATATATTTCTTTTCTAAAATTTCTAATGTTAGTATTCTAAATTATTTTAATAATTGTCTTGTCTATTCACTAATGCCATTAATAATAGCTACTATTTTCTTATACTTATTAAATATTTTAATTATTATTAATTATAATTGGGTTATATATTTTATATTAATGTTTTTACTTTATCCGCCATTATTTTATCTAATCGGCTTTAATAAAAATGAGAAATCTAATTTTAAATCCTTATTGACTAGAATCAAATTTAAACGTTAAGAAAAATATCATGCTTTCAAAAAAAAAACAGCTTCCTCTTGTTTCTATAATTGTCCCAGTATATAACGTTGAAAAGTATCTCACACAGTGTATAGAATCAATTATAAACCAAGACTATAAGAATATTGAAATAATTCTAATAGATGATGGTTCTCCGGATCAATCGGGACAAATAGTGGATAGATTTGCACTGATTGATCCTAGAATAAAGGCATTACATATTAATAATGGTGGTGTTAGCGCTGCAAGAAATCTTGGTTTATCTATTGCAAACGGCAAATATATCGTTTTTGTTGATGCCGATGATTATCTAAGTATTGACTATGTTTCTTATATGTTAAATATTAGTTTTGAAACAGATTGTGACTTTGTAATATCAAAAAATTGCTTTAAAGTTCCAGGTAATTCTCAACAAATAAAAAATGATGATATTAATATTTTATCTCCTGTTGAAGCTGCATCTTTATTACTTTATCCAGGTAAGGTAGATGTTGGTTGTTGGAATAAAATGTATAAAAAACAATTTTTATTAGAAAATAAAATTACTTTTCCTGAAAATTTTTATATGGGAGAAGGCCTAAATTTTATTATTAGGGTAGCACAACATTCAAATAATGTTGGTGTTGGTAAAAGAAAGGTATATCATTATCGTAAAGATAATATAACAAGTGCAACAACTTTATTAAGTGTTGATAAATATGTCAATGCATTAAGTGCTATTGATAATATTGAAAATCATTTAATTTATAACTCTAAATCATTAAAAAATGCTCTTAAAATTCATAAATATTTAACTATTTTTGCTACTATTAAAGCTATTTTATTTATGGATGAAATTAATAAATACAAAAAACAATATAAATTTTATCTGCATTTTTTAAGAAAAAATATATTTAATTTATTTATAGCTTCAATACCTCCTAGAACAAAATTAATAATATCACTATACTGTTTTAGCCCATACATAGGTTCAAAGATAACTAAATATATAGCAAAACTTAGAAAGTAATATTCTAATTATTTTACACATAACTTTAGGAAGTATATGAAAAATATAGATATAAGCGTTGGTATATTGACCATGCATCGCGTAATAAATTATGGTTCTTTTTTACAGGCATATGCTACACAAGAAATTATTAAATCTTTAGGTTTTAACTGTGAAATTATAGACTATATGTTTCCCAATAAGTGGCATTACGATAATGGATTACATAATTATAAAAATATTAAGTCAATTATTTCTGATTATATATATAGATTAGGAATGCTCAAAAGTCATAGAAAAAGAAAAGAAATAAATATTGCAATAAATAAATATCTTAATCTTTCTTATAATTATAAGACACCAGATGACATTACCAAAAACCCTCCAATATATGATATATACATAACAGGAAGTGACCAAACTTGGAATACTAAACATACTAGAGGTGATACAACTTTTTTATTATCATTTGCACCAAAAAATGTTAAAAAAATATCTTTTTCCGCGAGCATAGCAGGAAACTGTTTAGATGAAAAATATAAAAAAGACTTTAAAAAATATTTATCACAATATAATAGAATTGCTATTCGTGATTCAAATGGAAATAAAGTAATTAATGAAATAAACAATAGTTATGCTGAAGTAACTTTAGATCCAACATTAGTTTTCAATCGTGACCAATGGAGTCAGTTTGCCAGAAATAAAAAACAAATTTTTATAAAGTCAAATTATATAATATTTTACTTAATTACCCATTCTTTTGATCCTAGGCCTTATATATATGAGTTACTATACTTTTTACAACAAAAAACAGGATTAAAAGTATACTCTTTTACAAAGATCCCTAAAGAATTCAACATCAATTATGAAGATTGTTCAGATTTAAGTGTAGAACATTTTATTCAATTATTTGAAAACTCTTCATATGTAGTAACTTCGTCATTCCATGGAACAGCTTTTGCTACTAATTTTGGAATTCCACTCTATTCAGTTATTGATGACATAAACAATCAAGATGATAGGCAAACATCTTTACTTTCAAAATTAGAAATTAATAATTGCTTAGTTTCTGTAGGAACTAAATTCGAAGAAATAGATCCTACATATGATATAGAAAGAGAACAAAAAAAATTAAATGAGCTAAGAAGTCAGTCAATAAATTTTTTGAAAGAAAACTTAATATTATAATATGTTTTTAACTTTAATCATATATTCAATATTAATTTATATATTGTTGATATTATACTCCCCAAGAAAGTGGTTATGTTATAATGATTGTTTTTTATATTATTTTCTTTTTCTTAGCAACTGGATACCTATTACAGCTTTTCAATATAATAGGAAATGGACCATACGAGAAAATCCTTTTAGCACTCATTGCATTACTATTATTATTAATAGCAAGTTTTAATACCACTAGTAATGATTATAATGCTTATGTACAAATGTTTCAGCAAGCGGCTATATTACCATTTCATTTATATCAAGAAATACATGGTGAATTTATTTTTTTGACTATATCTGGATTTATTTATAAAACATTTAATTCACCCACAAATGTTTTTTTATTTTTTTCAATTATCAGCATATTTATAACATTTAAAATTATATTTAAAGATAGTAAATTAGCCTTTCTCTCTGTATTAATATATTTGTCACATGCTTTTTTAAATAAAGAAATGATTCAAATAAGAGCAGGAATTGCTAGCGCAATAATATTGTTCGCTATTTCTATGCAAGCAAAAGGAGAAAATAAAAAAGCCCTTTTTTTAATTATTATATCTAGTCTATTTCATACTTCAGCACTTGTAGCATTACTACCATATACGATATGCTTAGTATTCAAAAATGAAAAACAAGTTCGTATAGCTTATATTTTATTATTTTTATCTTTTGTTTTTTATTTATCAGGAGGGTTTGAGTTATTAATATCTATACTTCAAACATTAGGCCTTTTATCAGAAAAAGTAACAACCTATTTAGGTTGGAAAGAATATAATTACGACTTAGGGATTTTAAACCCAAATACTATAAAGCAGTTATTGTTATTAGTTATTTCAATTTACTTTTTTAATAAAAGTAAATTTTATACTACTTATTTTTGTTATTTTTATATTGGTATTTGCTGGCTTATTGGTTTTTCTTCTATGGCTATTATTGCAGCAAGAGTCTCTTCTATACTTAATGTATCTGAGTTAATATTAATTCCTACTATTATTATTAATACAAGGAAAAATAGAATATTTTTAGGGATTCTATTTTTAGCTTTATACACCTCAATGTTTATTATTAACATTGAATATAAAACAATTATTAAAAGTCTTGATTTCGGAGTTATTTAGTGATGAATAAAAAATTTAGCCTTATTTTGGCAACATATAATCCTGATCCTAAATTGCTACTTCGTTTGCTCGAAAGTTTATCAAGACAAACTATTAAAAATTTTGAATTGATAATTGTAGAACAAACTATTCCTCCAGTAGCTAAAAATATAATTGAAAACTTTCACCACGATTTTGATATATTATTTTTTACAAGTAAAAAAGGCCTCTCTCGTTCTAGAAATTTAGGAAGCACTTATGCTAATGGACAATTCTTATTATTCCCCGATGATGATTGTTGGTATGATGATGACTTTTTTCATACAATAACTAAATATATTGATACAGAGAAAAATAAAATATTAACATTTAGAGCTGCCAACGATGAAGATATAAATATTGCAAAATTTGATACAACTTCTGGTTTCTGTAATAAATTTAATATTTGGAAGCGAGTTTCATCAATAAGTTTATGTATAGAAAAAACTACATTTGATTCACTTTTAGGTTTTAATGAAAATTTAGGTTTAGGTTCTGGTACATTGACTAGTGCATGTGAAGACATAGAACTACCACTCAGAGCAATATGTAATAAAATTGATGTCAAATATACTCCAACTATTGTTGCTAGGCATGATATCCCAATAAAAAGAGATCCAAAATTAGTTATACATCGAGCAAAAAACCATATGTTTAGTGTCGGTTACTTGTATAAAAAATATGACTATCCAATTAGATTCGTTATCTTTTCGATCTCAAAAAACATAGTCGCATTAGCCTTATACTCTATAAGGCTAAATACTACTATGGTAAAATACCATTATTATACTGCTATTGGTAAGTTCAAAGGCTATCTTGCAAATACTAAATTAAATAAAAATTAATATTATGAATATTGCTTTCGTTGTTACATCTCTTTCAAATAAGGGTCCAATTATAGTTATTAAAGATATAATAGAACATTTACCTATAGATTGGAATATCACAATTTATTTCTTTGATGATATCTTAGAAGTAAAATTCTCAAAAAAAATAAAACTAGTAAAGGTCACTAACTTCTATTCAAAAGTTAATTTATCCAGATATGATATTGTGCATTCGCATTTGTTGCGAGCGGATATATTCTGTTTTCTTAATCGAAAAACTATAAACAAACATTTATCGACTATGCATGCAGATATAATAAAAGATCTTCAAATTTCTCATGGATATTTATTAGGGGGAATAGTAGGTTCGATTTGGAGTTATATATTAAAACATTCAGATCATGTTGTTTTTTTGACCAACTTACAAAAAAAAACATATAGTCATATTAAAAAATGTTCAATTATATATAATGGTAGACCTGTTATTAAAAATAATATCAATATGGATAATTACCTCTCTCAAATAAAATCTAAACATTGTAATTATATATTACTTGGAGCATGTGCAAATGTAGTCAAAAGAAAGGGTTTTGACCAAATAATGACTCTAATGAGTAGAAATGATGGTAAACAATACTTATTTGCATTAGTTGGTAATGGTCCTGAATTAGATAATTTAAAGCAATATGCTATTGATTTAAAGATACAATCACGATGTATTTTTATTGATAAGACATTAGATGTACAGAAATATTTAATGTTATTTGATATTTTTATTATGACTTCTCATTCAGAAGGTATGCCTTTAGCATTATTAGAAGCAGCTGCATGTGGACTACCGATTGTATGCTCTTCTTTACCTGTAATACAAGAAATATTTAATTCCGATGAAGTTTCTTTTTATGAATGCAACAACATAGACTCTCTATCTGAGGCTATAAATTATGCTATAGATAACTCATTATTATTGTCAAGCAATGTTAAAAGAAAATTTTTAGAAAAATATACAGACAACATAATGTCTAAAAAATATCAAGATTTATATATTTCTCTACTTAAAGAAAATTAATATTAGAATAAAGTTATTTGTAAGTATATTATATATTAATTTTTTAATCTTGTCTGCAAAAACTACTTAGGTTAGGTATTTAAAAATGTCTATTTATATTTCAGTCATATCTCATGGACATTCTGATTTAATTAATAAACTATCATGCTTAGAAAATTTAAGCAAACATTACAACATAATAATAAAAAGTAATAAATTCGGTGATGACTTTTCAAAACTAGAGGAAAATATAAATATTCACTGGATTAATAATCAATATAATTGTGGATTTGGAAAGAACAATAATATTGTTTACTCATATTGTGTCAAAAATTTAAAGATGGTAGAAGATGATTATTTTATTATATTAAATCCTGATGTAATAGTTAATTACAATGCTATAAATGCATTAATCGAAGAGATGATCAGGGATAAAGTTCTAATAGCTACAATTAATTTGTTTAAAGATAAAAAAAATAGTATTTATGATTGTTCTATAAGAATGTTCCCATCTTTAAAACATTTTATTAAATCTTTTTTAGGGCTAGGTAATTCTTCTATTGTTGATAAAAGTAAAATAATTGAACCTTGCCATATTGATTGGGCGGCGGGTTCTTTTCTTGCAATCCAATCTTGTCATTATCTTAAACTAGGTGGATTTGATGAGAAATATTTTATGTACTGTGAAGATATTGATATTTGTTATAGAAGCTTTTTAATGAACATACCTGTTAAATATTACCCTGCTATTCATGCAATACACTTAGCTAAACATGCCAATAGAAAAATTTTTTCAAAACATTTCTATTGGCATTTTTCTAGTGCTATTCGATTTTTATTGACAAAAAAAAATCTAACAAAAATGAAATCAAGTATTTAATAATACTTAATGACAGAATGAAAAAATATTAACTTAATCCGGCTCTAATAAAATTTTTATAGATAGATACTCTAAATAAATTTTAATGATAATTTATAGTTTTAGATAAGAGAAAAACATGAAAATCACCATCTCAGGAACCGGCTATGTCGGTCTATCTAACGGGATACTCCTTTCCCAGCACAACAAAGTTGTTGCATTAGATATCAATAAAGAAAAAGTCGAACTATTAAACCAAAAAATCTCTCCTATCTCTGATAAAGAAATTGAAGAATTTTTAGCCACTAAAAAGCTCGATTTTACGGCAACTTTAGATAAAGAATTCGCTTATAAAGATGCTGAATTCGTTATCATTGCCACTCCTACCGATTATGATCCTAAAACTAACTACTTTAACACCTCTTCTGTAGAGTCGGTTATACGTGATGTTTTAGAATATAATCCAAACACCACTATGATTATAAAATCAACCATTCCGGTTGGTTTTACTAAACAGATGAGAGAGAAATATCATACCAATAATATTATCTTCTCTCCTGAGTTCTTACGTGAAGGCCGCGCCCTTTACGATAATCTCTATCCATCTCGTATTGTGATTGGTGAGCAATCTACAAGAGCAGAGAAATTTGCTGAGCTTTTACAACAAGGGGCATTAAAAAAAGATATTGATGTTCTTTTTACTGACTCTACAGAAGCAGAAGCAATCAAACTATTTGCCAATACTTATCTCGCACTGCGTGTTGCTTATTTTAATGAACTCGATAGCTACGCCCAAGCTTACGGCTTAAACGCAAGACAAATTATTGAAGGTGTCTGTTTAGATCCGCGTATTGGTAATCACTATAACAACCCATCATTTGGTTATGGCGGTTACTGCTTACCAAAAGATACGAAACAACTGTTAGCAAATTACGAATCCGTGCCTAATAATATTATTGGTGCCATTGTGGAAGCTAACCGCACTCGTAAAGACTTTATTGCTGATTCTATTATCGCTAAATCGCCGAAAATTGTTGGTGTTTATCGTTTAATTATGAAATCAGGCTCTGATAATTTCCGCTCATCTTCAATCCAAGGTATTATGAAGCGTATTAAAGCGAAAGGGATTGAAGTGGTGATTTATGAGCCAGAAATGAAAGAAGAGACTTTCTTTAACTCAAAACTCATTCGTGATTTAGATGCGTTTAAAGCCATGTCTGATGTCATTATTACTAATAGAATGTCTTCTGCACTAAACGATGTTGAAGAAAAAGTTTATACTCGTGATCTCTTTGGTAACGATTAAAACTAATTTATATGCTCAATATCGTCTTATTTGAACCCGAAATTCCACCGAATACGGGTAATATTATTCGCCTGTGTGCCAACACAGGCTTTCATCTTCATTTGATCCAACCATTGGGTTTTACTTGGGATGATAAACGGCTACGTCGTGCAGGGCTTGATTATCGTGAGTTTGCTGATATCAAACAGCACCACGATTATTATGCTTTTTTAGAAAGTGAAGGATTAAGCCCTGATAATGTACAATCACCGACAGGTGCGCGGTTGTTTGCATTAACCACTAAAGGTACTCCCGCCCATAGTAATGTAAGTTATCAAGATGGGGATTATCTGCTATTTGGCCCTGAGACACGAGGTTTACCACCTTATGTGTTGGATAATATGCCAACACAACAAAAAATCCGTGTGCCAATGTTAGCGGATAGTCGTAGTATGAATCTTTCTAATACGGTTGCTGTGGTTGTTTTTGAGGCATGGCGCCAATTAGGCTATCCGGGTGCGTTATTAAGAGATTAATTTAGTGGTTAGTTTGAATAATGAAAGTTACTTTCATTCATACTCATTACTTGATTTTATCTTTATCTATAAGCTAAAAAAGGTGCTAATAATTATTTAGCACCTTTCTCATAAGCCTTTGTTCTGCATTTATACCTGCCTGATATCCGCAATCACTTTCGTGATATACCGACACCTTTCCCCCACATCCTTTAATACTAATGCATGGGCGCCAATAATCGCATTATCACCAATATTAATCTCACCACCAATAATGGATGAATTACAGCCAATATAAACATGATCTCCTACTTGGATATTGGCTTTTCCCCCTTTCTCTTTTACGCCAATAGTCACCCCTTGCATAATAGTGACATATTCCCCCAGTTGGCAGTAATTAGTCAGTACAATGCCAATCGGGTGTGGTAAAGAAAGGCCTTTACCAATACGGGTTTTTAACGAGATATCATTACAGTACTTACGATTATTGCTAGCACCGATCCGAATACCTAATTTATGTAAAAAGCGATGGGGAGAGAAATAAAAATACTGTGCTACCCGCCACCAAAATAGGTAACGGGAACGCTGGCAGAAAAATACTCGATGAAATAGTCTTAACCAACTAAAGGGTTTTTTATCACCAATATATTCAGCCTGTAAGCACTCTTTTAGTTCAGCAAGGGTAACCTTAGCTTGGGAATGCATAGTTAAATACCATCACCACATTCAAAGCCGGGTACAACACCATTAAAGTGTTGATCCATATCGAATGACGGTTTTTCACTATCAGGACGACCGACAATGCGGGCAGGCACCCCGGCCACCGTAGTATGAGCCGGTACTTCATGTAATACTACCGAGCCAGCACCAATTTTAGCACCACGACCAATCTCGATATTACCAAGAATTTTAGCTCCTGCGCCAATCATTACCCCTTCACGCACTTTCGGGTGACGATCGCCTCCTGTTTTACCTGTTCCCCCTAAGGTCACAGATTGTAAAATGGAGACATCATTTTCAACCACCGCCGTTTCACCAATCACAATACCTGTCGCATGGTCGAGCATAATACCGTGTCCAATACGTGCCGCTGGGTGGATATCCACCCCAAAGGTGACTGATATTTGGTTTTGTAGATAAATAGCTAGCGCTTGGCGATTTTGTTGCCATAGCCAATGGGCAATACGGTAGGCTTGTAGTGCATGAAACCCTTTTAAATAGAGCAGTGGGGTAGAATATTTATCCACCGCGGGATCACGTAGGCGTACCGCGGAGAGATCACAAGCAGCCGACTCAATCATTGAGCTATCGTGACTATAAGCCTCTTCAACGATTTCGCGTACTGCAATGGCTGGCATAGTCTGAGTTGCCAGCTTATTGGCCAGCATATAGCTTAATGCACTACCTAAATTTTCGTGTTTGAGAAGTGTCGCATGAAAGAAACTGGCTAAAATTGGCTCACAATCTGCCAATGCACGCGCTTCGCTTTTAATATGATCCCAGACTCTTGTTAGTTCTTCTAGCGACATACTCACTCTCATTTTTTACACGAAAGCCTAAGTAAATACTTAGGCTTTGAATTTTCAAACAAATGGATAGTTAAAACAGATACCCTAAGAATATTATTTAAAATAAACTGACTACAGGCTGCTGTCTATCTCATCTTTGGTTGCTCGCCCTAATAAAGCCAATGCAGCCTCTTTTACATCTTTATGTTGATATAAAATTTGGTAGATCTGTTCGGTGATTGGCATTTCTACACCCACTTGTTCGGCTAATGCGCGAACTTCTTTGGTGTTACGATAACCTTCGACTACCTGGCCAATTTTCTCTTGGGCTGTATCAACATCTAAACCTTGACCTAGCATCATACCAAAGCGACGATTGCGTGATTGGTTGTCAGTACAGGTTAAAACTAAATCACCCAAACCAGCCATGCCCATAAAAGTTGCCGCATCTGCACCTAAGGCTTTACCTAAGCGGCTCATTTCGGCCAGACCACGGGTAATCAGTGCGGTACGCGCATTAGCGCCAAATCCCATACCATCAGACATACCCGCACCAATAGCAATCACGTTTTTAACAGCGCCCCCCAGTTGCACACCGATAAAATCAGGGTTTTTATAGACTCGGAAGCTTTTACCACAATGAAATAGCTGTTGTAACTGTTCTAAAAAGAGATTATCCGTCGAGGCCACTGCAATCGCGGTGGGTAAACCCGCTGCAAGCTCTTTAGCAAAAGTAGGGCCAGATAATACTGCGAGCGGGATTTCATTACCTAATACTTCACGGGCAACATCTTGTAATAAGCGACCAGTATGTGCTTCAAGACCTTTTGTCGCCCAAACAACACGTGCATCCTGACGTAAAAAGGGTTTGATTTGTTGCAGTACTTCACCAAACACATGGCTTGGGATCACCACAAGAATATTACGGCTCGCTTCAATCGCTTTTTGCAAAGAAGCTTCCATATATAAACTATCAGGAAAGGAAACATCGGGCAGAAAGGCTTGATTACAGCGCGCTTGTTCTAATGCCGCAACGTGCTTGGGATCATGCCCCCACAGCACAACATCGTGCCCATTACGCGCTAAGGTAATCGCTAAAGCGGTGCCGTATGAACCGGCACCGATAACTGTCATAGAAGCGTTCATTAAGCTTCTTCAACTCCTGAGTTTGCTGCATCCTGTTGCTGTTGTTGCTGTAAGTAGTTCATAAACAACGCATCAAAGTTAACAGGTGCTAAGTTTAATTGTGGGAAAGTACCACGACCTACTAAGTTGGTGATACATTCACGTGCATAAGGGAATAATACGTTCGGGCAGTATGCACCTAAGCAATGTGCTAATTGTGTACCTTCGATACCTTCAACAGTAAAGATACCTGCTTGTTGTACTTCACACAGGAAAGCGGTTTCTTCTTCCATTGTTGCCGTAACAGTGACACGTAAGATAACTTCATATACATTTTCAGCTAGCGTATTAGAAGAAGTATCTAAATCTAATTTAACTTCTGGTTGCCACTCTTTTTGGAAAACTTGTGGGGCATTTGGCGCTTCGAAAGAGATATCTTTTGTGTAGATACGTTGAATTTGAAAAGTCATCTCTTGGTTTTGCTGTTCTGACATAATAATCTTACCTTTTTATATCCTTATTAAATTGAATAGCAGTAAGTATAGAACTCAATCTGCCCGCTCGTTACTTTTTACCTTTTGCCAGTGGTAAATTCTCACCACTCCAACCTGAAAGACCATCTTTTAAAATAAAGACTTTTTCAAAACCTAATTTGATAAGGCTTTCAGCAGGTTTTGCACCCTCAATACCTGATGGTGATACCACAATCACCGGCTGTGATTTATATTTCTCCAGCTCAGCAATATTGTTACTTTTGATCTCAGAAGGCGTTAAATTGATAGAATCGATGATGTGTCCTTTACGGAACTCATCACGGCTACGGATATCAACACAAACCGCATTCTCTTTGTTTATCAAAGAAATCGCTTCTGTACGGGAAATATTTTTCGTTTTAGAAAAAAGGCCTTTAAAGGTCAATACAATGACCGCCACCAGCAGCGCAATCCAGATAAAACTTAACAGGGTGTGCCGGCTAAAAAATTGCATTACTTCTTGCAGCATAGGATGCAATCACTCTCGTTAGTTAAAAATAGTATTAAAGAGCCAAAGTATACCTTTGTCATGGCGCAATTACAGCCTATTCCTTCGTTTCTCTTTCAGTTTTTGCGGAAAGTTTCTCAACAATCATTTTTTTTATTGACGGATTTATGTACCATTAGCGCCGAAAAATCCTGTAAAACAGCGTTTAAAAGAGTCTCTCTTTTCACTTTACCGGATCTCTCTTCAGGTAAGCTATTAAGAAATCAGCATTCATCATCAAAGCCTGTGACAAAAATAGTCACTCGTACGTAGAATTTCACACCTGTCTGAGATACAACCACTATTTGTTATTTATTAAAAGTATTGAGAACACGAGCATGTCGCAAACAAATCAAGTGCCTAAAATTGGATTCGTTTCTTTAGGTTGTCCTAAAAATTTAGTGGACTCTGAACGTATCCTCACCGAACTGCGTACAGAAGGTTATCAAGTTGTTCCTACCTATGATGATGCTGATTTAGTCATCGTCAATACCTGTGGCTTTATTGATAGAGCAGTACAAGAATCTCTTGAAGCCATTGGCGAAGCACTCGATGAAAACGGTAAAGTTATCGTCACCGGTTGTTTAGGTGCCAAAGAAAATCAAATCCGTGAAGTTCACCCAAAAGTGCTGGAAATCACCGGCCCTCATAGTTATGAACAAGTGTTATCACATATTCATCACTATGTTCCCAAACCTTCCCATAACCCATTTACCAGCTTGGTTCCCGAGCAGGGCGTTAAATTAACCCCTCGTCATTACGCTTATCTAAAAATTTCTGAAGGTTGTAATCACCGTTGTACTTTTTGCATTATTCCTTCAATGCGAGGCGATTTAGACAGCCGCCCCATTGGGGAAGTGTTAAATGAAGCGAAAAGATTAGTCAATGCTGGGGTGAAAGAGTTACTGGTTATCTCACAAGATACTTCCGCTTATGGGGTTGATACCAAACATCAAACCGGTTTTTGGGATGGTATGCCCGTTAAAACCAGTATGGTCAGTTTATGTGAACAACTAGCAAAATTGGGGATTTGGGTACGTTTACATTATGTTTACCCTTATCCACATGTGGATGAGGTTATTCCATTAATGGCAGAAGGCAAAATTTTGCCTTATTTAGATATTCCGCTACAACACGCTAGCCCGAAAGTGCTGAAATTAATGAAGCGTCCAGGCTCTGTTGAACGTACTTTAGAGCGTGTAAAACGTTGGCGAGAAATTTGTCCTGAATTAACGTTACGTTCAACCTTTATTGTCGGTTTCCCGGGAGAAACAGAAGAAGATTTCCAAATGCTATTGGATTTCTTAACCGAAGCTCGTTTAGATCGTGTGGGTTGTTTTAAATATAGCCCCGTTGAAGGTGCGAAAGCGAATGAATTACCCGATCAAGTTCCTGAAGAGGTAAAAGAAGAGCGTTACCATCGTTTTATGCAACTACAGCAACAAATTTCCACCGAGCGTCTGCAAGAGAAAATAGGTAAAGTTTTACCGGTTATCATTGATGAAGTAGATGAAGAAGGTGCTATTGGCCGTAGTATGGCGGACGCACCGGAAATTGATGGTGCTGTTTACCTTAATGAGCAGTTTGATGTCGAGCCAGGACAGATTGTACGTGTGCTGATTGAGCATGCTGATGAATATGATCTGTGGGGTACCATCGTCGAACAATAATTTATCCTGTGTACAGCGTGATAACTATTCTATTGCGCTGTTACACATTGTGCTGCTTTTTTCCTCTTTCCGACTATTATTGCTTTATTATCATCTCTGAGTTCATTAGATTAACTGTTAGGTATTATCTGAAATTACGACTTTATTTCCTGTTAACTGGTCAGTTGATTAGCGACATGAAATAATCTTATAAACTGTTATTAAAGGTACTTTGGTCAGATGGCAGAGAAAAAGGATCTTCAGAACACAACACACCGTACTTACCGTGTATTTTCTTTACCGTTAATCACGCTACTGATTAGTACATCTCTGTTTTCTGCAACCAGCGCTTTTGCCAATACATTAACGGATAATCGTAGTCAGTTAAAAGATCTGCAAACCACCATTGCTGAAAAAGAAAAGCGCGTTCAAGAGCAACAAAAACAGCGCACGGCTTTACTTGGACAACTCAAATCACAAGAGACACAAATCGCTAATGCCAGCCGCTCTGTGCATGAGACGCAAAACCGCTTACAAACCTTAGCTAAAGAGATCAAAACCATCACAGCAAATATTGCCCGATTGCAAAAGCAATATAACGAGCAACAAGCACTGCTAGCACGCCAACTCGATGCGGCTTACCGACAAGGGAAACATCAAGGTATTGAGTTACTGTTTCGCGGTGAAGAAGGTCAGCGAGAAGAGCGGATCTTAGCCTATTACAGTTATATAAATGAAGCGCGTAAACAGTCAATGGAGCAATTGGCGCAAACTTCCAAAGAGCTACAGGCAGAAAAAGACGCCCAACAAGCGAAACAGAGCGAGCAAAAGCAGGTACTCACCAAACAGCAACAAGAGAAACAAAAACTGGATAATGCGCTAGCTGCACGTCAAAAAACATTAACGCAACTAGAATCAACCTTAAAAGAAGATCAACGCAATTTAGCCACCATGCGTGCTAATGAAGCACGCTTAAGAAATAAAATTGCTCAAGCAGAGCGTGAAGCCAAAGCGCGAGCTGAGCGTGAAGCACGGGAAGCGGCTCGTATTGCCGCCAAGCAACGTGAAGCGCAACAGCGTGGTTCGACCTATAAACCTACCGCAGAAGAACGCTCTTTAATGTCCCGTACTGGCGGATTGGGTAAACCCGCAGGTCAGGCTATTTGGCCTATTAGAGGCAGTTTATTACACCGCTTTGGTGAGTCTATTTCCGGCTCGGGTGAATTACGTTGGAAAGGAATTGTGATCCCCGCAGCACAAGGCACTGAAGTAAAAGCGATTGCGGATGGTCGGGTGCTGTTAGCCGACTGGCTACAAGGGTATGGTTTAGTGGTCGTCGTTGAGCACGGTAAAGGGGATATGAGCCTTTATGGCTATAACCAAAGTGCGTTAGTCAATGTTGGTCAGCAAGTCAAAGCTGGACAACCTATCGCCTTGGTAGGAAACAGTGGTGGACAAGAGCGTTCAGCGCTCTATTTTGAAATTAGACGCCAAGGAAAAGCAGTCAACCCAGTTCCTTGGCTTGGGAGGTAGTTTTGCATTTACTTGGCACATTACAACGAAATATCGCGCTAACACTTAGTTTAATGTTGCTAAGTTTTCTATTCAGTGCACCTGCTTTTTCGGCAAAGTTGGCTATTGTTATTGATGATTTTGGTTATCGAAAAAAAGAAGATAACCAAATCTTACAACTGCCAACAGCCGTTTCTATTGCCATATTACCCAACTCACCCCATGGTAAAGAGATGGCAACGAAAGCCCATGCCCAAGGACGAGAAATTCTTATTCATATGCCAATGGCACCCATTAGCAAACAGCCATTAGAAAAAGATACCTTAAAGCCCTCCATGGATCAGGCTGAAATTAATCGCATTATTCAAAATGCAATTAATCGTGTGCCTTATGCTGTGGGTATGAATAATCATATGGGGAGTGCGATGACATCGGATAGGCAAGCGATGGATAGAGTGATCAAAGCCCTTAATCATTCTGATCTCTATTTTCTTGATAGTGTCACTATTGGCAATACGCAAGCGGCCACGGCAGCCAAAGCGGCTGGCGTTCCTTCTTTACGCCGGCATGTATTTTTAGATAATGTGCAAACAGAAGCAGAAACCCGACAACAGCTTAATCGTGCTATTAATTTAGCGCGTAAAAATGGTTTTGCCATTGCCATTGGTCACCCCCACACTTCAACCGTAAGGGCATTACAACAGCAGTTACCACTACTACCTGCCGATATTCAGCTAGTCGCACCCAGTAGTTTGTTAACCCCTTCACCAGACAGCCCAATGGTGCAAGAGCCACCCGCTGTTATACCGCCAACAGAACAATCTAAAGAGCCAAAACCTGCAACATGGTTAAAGCCAGCACAACAAGCCATTATTTCAATGAAAAAAAGTACTCTTATGAAAGTACTTACTAAAAAATTAATGACCTTCGAACAAGATAAGCAATCCCCTTCCCAACATTTAGAAAGCAACAAAGATAAAGTCGAATAAATAAAAATATTTAGTGGAAAATATTCAGATCAAATTAGGTTACTTGAAGAAAAAGAAGATGATATTAATTTCTATTTTTTGAGAGGACTAGGCTAATTGTTTTGTTTATTATATCCCCAAAAGACAAATCCCAAGGTCTGCTAACTAAAGCTCGCCTCGGGACTCTAAGTAGATTGTTTAAGGGCGCATAACAACACAAGTTGCCAGTGGGGCCAAAAAACTGCTCTGAAAGGGATTATAGAAAAACATGGCGGAAAGTCAACAACCTTACCCATATACAGAAATAGTTAACTTAAAACAAAAAGCACAATGGATTGAAACAAGCCTATCTATTGAAAGACTGCTTCCTTATATGAGGAGCGCTGGTTATGATTACGAAAAAGCATTTCATCAATATCTATATAATGCTAGATTATCAAAATCTCTGTTGTTTCCATTACATATATTAGAAGTAACTTTACGAAATCGCATACAATGGGTACTAAAAGAAGCATTCAATCGTGATGATTGGCATGAAGATCCTAACTTTATTGATATGCTCAAACCCAAAAGCAAAGATAGCCTACAAAAAGCAAAGTCAAACGCAAAATCAAACTCTATCGACGATGTAGTCGCTAGTAGCACATTTGAGTTTTGGACATTCCTACTTCACGCTGATTACAATAAATTTTGGCGAACTAATTTCTCTAAATTTAGCGATAGTAACCTATCCCTATCTCGAGGTGAGTTTTTTGCTCTTATAAAGAAAATCAATGATTTTAGGAATCGAATCGCTCATTATGAGCCAATTTTAGACCAACCTTATCATGCACGCTATCAAGATATTTTAAAGGCTATAGGTTATATCAATAATGAAGTTCAAATTTGGGTGAAATCACATTCAACCGTTGAGTTAGTTATTGCATCGCAACCAGCACCATCTGGACAACCTAAACCCCTATTAAAAGATAAAGCGGATATCGATTTTACTATTGTCCAAAGTTCAGATGCCTTATTACCAATTCCCAAAAGCCGCTTTATCTATTGTGAAGACAAAGAGCTCATCGTAGATCTACGAGAAATTGCTCAATACTTCCTTTCCGCTGTTGATAAAGATAAAACTCTTATGATGGATCTTAGTACATTAACTATTGGTGACATCGTTACTAATAGAAGAATTAAAAAGAATATTGCTATTTTTGGTGATTCTGAAAGTTTTCTTCATGCAAAGAAAATATTTCAAAGTAAAAAAATAAAATATCTAGTTGTTACAAATTCAAATAATCTTGTTAGAGGAATAATAGAAAAACCTCATCGACAAATATAATACAAATCTATTTTACCCTTAATATAGGTATTTATTTAAAAGAGGTAGCGCCCTTTCACCGTTCAGGGCGCTTTATAACTCCTACTGCCAATCTAAAATTACTTTGCCCGATTGACCTGAACGCATAATATCAAAGCCTTTTTGGAATTCATCGATAGGAAATTGATGAGTAATAATCGGTGAGAGATCAAGACCCGACTGGATCAGCGCCGCCATCTTATACCATGTTTCAAACATCTCACGACCATAAATACCTTTAATAAATAATCCTTTAAAAATGACTTGCCCCCAATCAATAGCCATATCTGAGGGAGGAATACCCAGTAAAGCAATACGACCACCATGATTCATCGTACTAAGCATGGTACGAAAAGCCGGTGGCGCACCGGACATTTCTAATCCAACATCAAAGCCTTCGGTCATACCTAATTCTTTCATCACATCTGTTAGATTTTCTTTGCTAACATTGACTGCACGGGTGACTCCCATTTTTTTAGCCAGATCAAGGCGATATTCATTAACATCGGTGATCACCACATGGCGTGCCCCCACATGTTTACAGATTGCTGCCGCCATAATACCAATGGGTCCCGCACCAGAAACCAGTACATCTTCCCCCACTAAATCAAAAGATAACGCCGTGTGTACTGCGTTACCAAAGGGATCAAAAATAGCCGCCAGTTCATCCGGAATATTGTCAGGAATTTTAAATGCATTAAAGGCGGGAATAACCAGATATTCAGCAAAACAACCGGGACGATTTACGCCAACACCAATGGTATTACGGCATAAGTGTGTACGCCCACCACGGCAATTACGACAATGACCGCAAGTAATATGCCCTTCCCCCGAGACGCGATCACCAATATTAAAACCTTTAACCTCTTGGCCAATAGCAACAATCTCACCAATATATTCATGGCCAACCACCATGGGAACCGGTATGGTTTTTTGTGACCATTCATCCCAGTTATAAATATGAACATCTGTACCACAAATGGCAGTTTTACGGATCTTGATCATCACATCGTTATGACCAAGCTCAGGTACGGGTACATCGGTCATCCAGATACCGGGTTGTGCTTTTAATTTTGACAATGCTTTCATATTAGAACCTTATGCAATCACATTAAGTTGCTTACCGATTTTAATAAATGCAGCAACAGCACGTTCAATTTGTTCTGGGGTGTGTGCCGCTGACATTTGTGTACGAATACGTGCTTGCCCTTGTGGTACTACTGGGTAGAAAAAGCCGGTGACATAAATACCTTCATCAAGTAAACGTGCTGCAAATTGTTGCGCTAATTTGGCATCTCCTAACATCACAGGAATAATCGCGTGATCAGCCCCCGCCAAAGTAAAACCTGCTGCCGTCATTTTTTCACGAAAAAGTGCTGCGTTACGCCATAAACGAGCGCGCAGTTCATCCCCTGATTTCAGCATATCTAAAACCGCAATAGAGGCACTCACAATTGCAGGGGCTAAAGAATTTGAGAATAGATAAGGACGAGAGCGTTGACGTAACCACTCCACCACTTCTTTACGAGCTGCGGTATAACCACCCGATGCGCCACCTAAAGCTTTACCTAATGTTCCTGTGATGATATCGACGCGATCTAATACATCACAATACTCATGAGTACCGCGCCCTTGTGCGCCGACAAAACCCACCGCATGCGAGTCATCCACCATCACTAATGCGCCATATTCGTCAGCCAAATCACAGATACTTTTTAGATCAGCAATCACCCCATCCATAGAGAACACCCCATCGGTGGCAATCATAATATGGCGGGCATTATCTGCTTTGGCCTGTTCAAGTTGGGCACGTAACGCCACCATATCGTTATTGGCATAGCGATAACGCTTGGCTTTACATAAACGAACACCATCAATAATCGATGCGTGATTTAGCGCATCAGAAATAATTGCATCTTCAGATCCCATCAGTGTTTCAAATAACCCACCATTGGCATCAAAACAAGAGGAGTACAAAATGGCATCTTCCATACCCAAAAATTCAGCGATGTTCTTTTCTAATGTTTTATGTAGATCTTGCGTTCCGCAGATAAAACGCACCGACGCCATACCAAAACCGTGGCTATCCATTCCCGCTTTCGCCGCTGCAATAAGTTGTGGGTGGTTAGCTAAACCTAAGTAGTTATTGGCACAAAAGTTAATAACATGACTACCATCAGCAACCGCAATATCGGCACTTTGCGAAGAAGTGATGATCCGCTCATTTTTAAATAAGCCATCTTGACGTGTTTGTTCGAGTTGTTGATTAATTTGTTGATAGAAAGAGTGAGTAGACATGCTTTCTCCTAAGGCAGAGACGAAAAGAGATAAGAGCTAGAGTTGACTATAATATAATCATTATTGTTTCTTATTTTATGCTTTTGTTCGATTAAAAACGACAAATGTAAATAAATAATGTTATTTATGTAATTAAGATCACTAATCATCACTGCGATTTTCAAGAATTTCACTCTACTCTTCTATGATGAATGCTACCGTTCACGCTGTTCAGTGTTATTATAGTTGCAGAGCTAATTTTTAGATTTTATATAAAGGGGTAGCCATATGATTATCGTCACTGGCGGTGCAGGTTTTATCGGCAGCAATATTGTTAAAGCATTAAATGATGAAGGTTATACCGATATTTTAGTGGTTGATAACCTAAAAGATGGCACAAAATTTGTGAATCTTGTCGATCTTAATATCGCTGACTATATGGATAAAGAAGACTTTATTGCCAGTATTGTAGCCGGTGATGATTTTGGTGATATTGATGCCGTATTCCATGAAGGAGCATGCTCTTCTACTACCGAATGGGATGGCAAATATATGATGGATAATAACTATCAATATTCTAAAGAGTTACTGCATTATTGCCTCGATCGCCAAATTCCTTTCTTATATGCCTCTTCTGCTGCCACTTATGGTGGCCGTACTGATCATTTTATTGAAGAAAGAAAATATGAAGCCCCACTTAATGTCTATGGCTACTCTAAATTCTTGTTTGATGAATATGTGCGCCAAATTTTACCTGAAGCACAATCTATGGTGTGTGGCTTCCGTTATTTTAATGTGTATGGCCCCCGTGAAGGACATAAAGGCAGTATGGCCAGTGTTGCCTTCCATTTAAATACACAAGTCAATGACGGGCAAAATCCCAAATTATTTGAAGGTAGTGAAACCTTCCAACGTGACTTTATTTATGTGGGTGATGTGGCTGCGGTTAATTTATGGTTCTGGCGCAACAATGTCTCCGGTATTTATAATTGTGGTACCGGCCGCGCAGAATCGTTCCAAGCCGTGGCTGATGCAGTTATCGCTTATCATAACGATAAAGATCTCTCTGTTGAGCATATTGAATTCCCTGAGAAACTCAAAGGTCGTTATCAAGCCTTTACACAAGCTGATCTGACAAATTTACGCAAAGCAGGCTACAGCGCCCCTTTTAAAACGGTCGCAGAAGGTGTTGCTCTTTATATGCAATGGTTAAATCAGGATAAGTAATCGCGGTTTATGAAAATTTTTGTGGTAGGGCCTTCTTGGGTTGGGGATATGATGATGTCCCAAAGCCTATATCGTACATTAAAAGCGTTACATCCCGCGGCAACTATTGATGTGATGGCACCCGCTTGGTGTCGTCCATTATTAGAGAAAATGCCCGAGGTCGATAATGCCATTGCTATGCCTTTAGGTCACGGTGCCTTAGCAATTGGTGAGCGTCGCCGCTTAGGTAAACAACTAAAAGCCAAAGGTTATACTCATGCTTATGTTTTACCTAACTCATTTAAATCTGCTTTAGTGCCTTTCTTTGCCGCTATTCCTAAACGTACTGGCTGGCGAGGAGAAATGCGTTATGGATTATTAAATGATTTACGCCCATTGGATAAAGCTGCATTTCCATTAATGGTAGAGCGTTATGTCGCGCTAGCTTACGATAAACAGCAGGTACATTCAGCCGCTGATTTACCAAAGCCGTTATTATGGCCAAAACTATCTGTCTCTGACAAAGATATCACTACCACACTTAAGCACTTTTCATTATCTACACTGCGTCCTGCTATCGGTTTTTGTCCGGGGGCGGAATTTGGTCCTGCTAAACGCTGGCCTCATTACCACTACGCAACATTGGCCCAGAAACTTATTAGCGAATATGGCTATCAAATTTTCTTATTCGGTTCACAAAAAGATAAGCCTGCAGGGGAAGAGATCAAACACGGCTTAACCCCCGATGCCCAAGCAGCTTGTATTAATCTGGCTGGTGAGACTTCTCTTGAGCAAGCCGTTAACCTCATTGCCGCTTGTAAAGCCGTGGTCAGTAACGATTCAGGCTTAATGCATGTCGCCGCAGCATTAGAGCGTCCATTAGTTGCACTTTATGGCCCAAGTAGTCCCGACTTTACCCCCCCGTTATCCGATAAAGCTCGTGTTATTCGTTTAATTACTGGCTATCACAAAGTGCGTAAAGGCGATGCTGAACAAGGTTATCACCAAAGCTTAATCGACATTCAACCGGAACAAGTCTTTAGCGAACTCGAGCAATTACTCGCTACGGAGCCATCGCTATGAAGCGGGTACTGATAGTTAAAACCTCTTCCATGGGGGATGTACTGCATACCCTACCGGCATTAACTGATGCAAGAGCAGCATATCCTGAGATCTGTTTTGATTGGGCCGTTGAAGAGGGTTTTGCGCAAATTCCAAGCTGGCACCCAGCTGTTGATACCGTTATTCCTGTCGCAATACGCCGTTGGCGTAAAAACTGGTTTAGTGCGCCTATTCGCGCTGAACGTGCACAATTTCGTCACGCGATACAAGCACATCATTATGATGCGGTGATTGATGCCCAAGGTTTACTAAAAAGCGCTTTTTTAGTTACACGCTATGCGAAAGGCTCCAAACACGGCTATTCTCGTCAAAGTGCTAGAGAGCCTTTAGCGAGTTTTTTCTATGATATTCGCCACAATGTCAGTAAAAAAATGCATGCGGTAGAGCGTATCCGCCAGCTATTTTCCCTTAGCCTTAATTACCCACTCCCCACCACTCAAGGGGACTATGGTATAGCACAGCATTTTCTCTCATTACCCGCTATTGATAAACGCCCTTATTTAGTCTTCTTACACGCCACTACCCGTGATGAGAAACATTGGCCCGAAGCCCATTGGCGAGAGTTAATTGCATTATTGGCGAATTCAGGTTTACGTATCAAACTACCTTGGGGTGCAGAGCATGAACATCAGCGTGCAATACGCCTTGCACAAGGTTTTGACTATGTTGATGTATTACCCAAAATGTCACTCGCAGAAGTGGCTCAAGTGATTGCTGGAGCGCAAAGTGTCGTTTCTGTCGATACCGGATTAAGCCATTTAACCGCAGCCTTAGATAAGCCGAATATTACCCTCTTTGGCCCTACCGATCCGGGATTAATCGGTGGTTATGGTAAGGCACAAAGGTCGTTAAAAGCAGCAGGTGGGGATATTGGGGAGATCACGCCTCAAAAGGTTTTTAATATACTTAATATTTAACCCAATACCCTAAAAGTTATTTATCTTTTAGGGTGTTATTTACTGCAGTTAGAACCTCATCAACAGTAATCAAGTCCATCGAAAGTGCTCTATTTTCATCTTGTTGCGGGATCTTATGGATAATAGTATGAATATCGAGATCTTGATAAGGTCCTGTCCACTTTGGATTTGCGGTTACAAATAAACTTACCGTAGGTACTTGTAATGCTATTGCCAAATGTAGCGGGCCGGTGTCTCCCGTAACTAATACCGCCATGGTTTTTATTTGACTTAACAGATCAGGTAGTGAGGTTTTTCCTACCAGATTTTCTATATTTTGATGATATCTTTCAGGTAATAAAGCAAAAAACTCTTCTGGCAATTCCAGCTCTCTCGATGAACCTATTAGCTTTATTTGTAATAATGGCGCACTATCAATTAATTTTTTCGCTAATTCCACAAAAGATCCAACAGGCCATCTACGCTCTTGTGTTGATGCTCCCATCTGAAAACCAACAATGCTATTGTTACTTTGAGCTAATGGTTCTATTTTACAAGGGAGCTCCATTCTAGTATCAGAACAATCAATTCCTAAATAACGAATAATATTTAATTTGCTTTGGATCACATGATATTGAGAGGGTTGGTGTTCAGCAATAATCCATTTTCGGAACCACTCAGGAATAACATGAAAAGTATTGCGTAAAATATATTGGCAACCTGCCATCACAGCAAATAATACGTCATAAGGAAGGTGGGAATGTAAAATAATCGCTAACTCAGGTTTATACTTTTTAGCTTGTAAAGCCACCGGTAACAAGTTTCTGATCTTATTATCCCAATACACCACACTATCTATTTGCTCATAGTTTTCCACTAATAGCTTATTTTTTACACTAGAAACCAGTGTGATATGTGCATCAGGATAATGTGCACGAATTGCTCTGATGGCTGGGGTATTAAACATAAAATCCCCCAACGCTGTGGTTGAAAAAATAACAATACTGTTAAATTTGATATCAGATGAAAATGTTGCCGTTTTTTTCATCTTACCAAAGAGTGGGTTATAGAGATTTAAAAAACAGTGCACCCATTTTAATTTCTTTAACTTCATCTTATTTTGCCTGCACTCTATTTTGATAATACTCAGCCAATGTCATTCCCTGTACTTTATCTTGTAAGAAATTAAATAGTGTTTCTAAATCATGATATAAGCCATCAATATCTTGTTCTGTTCTAAAAGTAGGGCTTCCACCAGGCATAAACTCAGAAGAGTGCAACATAAATTCAATATGAGAGTGACCCTGAGCTAAAGATTTTTGTGCCACTTCAATCATTTGTTGTGCATTTCCCCCTTTAGGGCGTAACCAATTAACAGAAGGTGAACGTTGTTTACCTCTTAGCTTATCGTACCCTTGCTTAATTTTATTCATAAAAGGGGAATGTTTATATTGAATACTCATTGGCACTTCAAGTAACGTTGAATCCCCTGCTTTGCTGATATCATTAACATCCATAAAGTACGCATGGCTTGGGAAATTACTGTAATTTGTACCGCCTGATTGTGCCGGATCACCTTTAGTAAAACGCCAATCGACTTTGGGTGTGACTGAGCAATCGACTTGATAACCAAATTCAATCAATAGCTGCGCATAAGTTTCATTAAATGCCCAACGCCCAGCACGGTGACTTAACATTTTTGTTTGTAGTTTATTTTCCAGTAAGTCAGTCATAAAGGCAATTTTGTCACGCATCTGCGATTTGGGGTATTCAATTAAATAAGGCTGATAATGGAGATCATTGTCCGTTAACGCAACAAGTGGGGGACTATTCCATGCATGAAGGTGCATACCAATTTCCCCAGTGTTACGGGCTATCACATCTTGTGCAAACTCAATATAGGCTTCATCTATTGCCATTTCATAGTTGGTTAGCCAAACGGGTTTAAATTGAAAACGTTCGCAAAGTTGCTGAAAACGGGGTAAAAAATGCGTATTTTGCGTAGTAATGTTATGCTCATTTTCCCAAAGATTATCGCCTTCGGTATCTAATGTGATAATAAATGCTGGTTTTTTCATGCATTCCCCGTCAACTTATGGATTATAGGCTCATAATTGTATCAATTGACTTATGTTACGCAGTAGAAAACGTCAATTCAAATAATATAAACAAGGTATGGTAGATGCATTCTACGGATTTGTTTACAATTAAAGTATCTCATTGAAGCTAAAGTAATTATGAATAATATAAATCAATCATTTAACAGAATACTGGTTATTAAACTTCAACATCATGGAGATATGTTATTAACGACACCTGTTATTAATTCGTTAAAATCAGCTTATCCTAATGCAAAGATTGATGTTTTATTATACAAAGAAACATTACCGATGCTTGAACATAATCCATTAATAAATCATATTTTTTATCTTGACCGAAATTGGAAATATCAAGGTAAGTTCACACGATTAAAAAAAGAGTGGCAACTAGGGAAAATCTTACAAAAACAGCAATATGACTTAGTGGTGAATTTAGCTGACCAATGGAAAGCCGCTATTTTCGCCTTAGTTACCAAAGCCCCAGTGCGCCTAGGGTTTGAATTTGAAAAACGGCAAAATAGTAAGTTTTGGCAAAAATGTCATAACATTATTGTCCCTACTGCAGAGCATGGACAATTACACACTGTAGAGCAAAATCTTTCTATTCTAGCCCCTCTTAATGTACCAATTATTTCTGATGTTACCATGGCATATAGCCACCAAGATAAACAATGGTTAGAAGAGACAATTAAAAAGCATCATATCCCTAAAAACTATATTGTTATTCAACCAACCTCTCGTTGGTTTTTTAAATGTTGG
Organism: Proteus sp. G2675; assembly: GCF_963886535.1. Taxonomy (NCBI): domain Bacteria; kingdom Pseudomonadati; phylum Pseudomonadota; class Gammaproteobacteria; order Enterobacterales; family Morganellaceae; genus Proteus; species Proteus sp. G2675. Next base: position 129,279 of record NZ_CAWPCB010000038.1, on the reverse strand, counting down.
AATGAAGATAAAATGGCGACATTAATTACTCAGCTTCAGCAAGATAATTACTCAATTGTGTTAACATCAGGGCCAGAAGCGAAAGAGCTTGAGATGATAGAAAATATTTTAGCTCAGTGTCCTGATAAAACATCAATTAATGTATTAGCAGGAAAAACATCACTCTCTCAGCTTGCGGCATTAATTGATCATGCGGCTCTTTTTATTGGTGTTGATTCTGTAGCTATGCATATGGCGGCTGCATTAAAAACACCGCTAGTCGCACTCTTTGGCCCATCAAAACTAGAGCATTGGCATCCTTGGCAAGCCATTGGAGAAACTATTTGGGCAGGTAATTACGCTAAAATCCCCCACCCAGATCAAATAAAAACCGATACACAACAACGTTATCTTTCTGCTATTCCCGTTGATGCTGTATTTAATGCAGCAAAAAGGTACTTAAGCTAATGAACGCCCCTTTACGATTAGCCATTGTTAGACAAAAATACCGTCCAGATGGCGGTGCTGAGCGCTTTATCGCACGTGCACTTGATGCCTTATCTAGTGATGCACTAGAACTTAACGTCATTACTCGACAATGGCAGGGTGATACCCATCCTGATTGGCATATACATCTATGCAACCCCAAAAAATATGGTCGTATTAGTCGGGAGTCTGGTTTTGCTAAAGCGGCTAGAGCATGCTGGCAAGAAAACCACTTTGATATTGTACAAAGCCATGAGCGTATCGCGGGATGTGATATTTTTCGTGCAGGTGATGGCGTACATCGTCGTTGGTTATTACAACGACAGAAAATATTACCTCGTTGGAAAGGACGTTGGTTATTTTATGATAGATACCACCGTTATGTGATGAATGCAGAACAACAGATGTATGCTGATCCAGCGTTAAAACAAGTTATTTGTAACTCACAGATGGTGAAAAAGGAAATTATTGCGGATTTTGGCCTCTCTGCCGATAAAATATCTGTTATTTATAATGCAATTGACCATAATGTTTTTGTACCAGCAACAAATTCTCAAAAACAGCGCTTAAAAACACAGTATAATATCCCTCAAGATAAGCCTTGTTTTATTTATGTAGGATCGGGATTTGAACGAAAAGGGTTAGCTGCAGCTATTTCAGCCATTGCCAATACATCGTCAATCTTACTTGTCGTAGGTAGTGATAAAAATCAGCCAAAATATGAACAAATTGCAACACAATTAGGCTGTAGACAGCGTATCTTCTTTTTGGGTATGCAAAAAAAGACGCTCGACTTTTATCAAATAGCCGATGCCTTATTACTACCAACGCTTTACGATCCGTTTCCCAATGTTATTCTTGAGGCGTTATCATGTGGTTTGCCTGTGATCACTTCAACCAGTTGTGGTGGTGCAGAATTTATTCAAAATGGTAAAAATGGGTTTGTTTGTGATGCGTTAGATATTCCTGCATTAACAGAGGCAATTGTGCAAATTCCAACAAACTCAGCATGGTCTGAAATGTCGCAAGTGGCGCGAGAAACTATCCTCCCCTATACACCGAAGCGATTATCAGACGAGCTTATTTCACTTTATAAACGGATATTAACTTTGTGAATCAACGACATATACTTTTTATTATTGATGGATTACCAGGTGGTGGCGCTGAAAATGTCACGCTCAGGCTGGCTAATGGTTTTCATCAGCAAGGATATCAAGTCACTCTTTTATCCTTACATAATAAATTGGCGTATGAATTACCTAATTTTATTGACTATATTGTTGATCATGATGAATACCGAGGTATTTTTAGAAAACTAACAGAGATATCTCGCAGAGCAAAATCTCTTGATAAGGTATTAACGCGACTTTTTGCACAAAAAGGTCGTCCTGCATTGGTACTTTCTAATTTACATAAGACAGACCGTATTGTTTGTCGAGCGAAACAACTAAAACATTGTAATGTTTGGTACTGTATTCATGGGATCTATTCACAATCTTATCTTGGTAATAAATCGGGTTTCTCTTATTGGTTAAAAAAGAAGAAAATTCAGCGAGTTTATAAAGATAAAAACCTTATTTGTGTTTCTAATGCGGTAAAAGACGATTTAATACATGCTATTGGCGTCGATGCACAGCAATTAAAAACAATTTATAACCCATTTAATATTATGGAGATCCAACATAAAGCCTCACAACCTAACCCGTTTGCAGGGAAAGCGTATATTTTGCATGTTGGGCGATTCCATGAAGTTAAACGACAAGATAGATTGATAAATGCTTTCGCTAAAGCCAATATACCTTGTCAACTTATTCTATTAGGGGAAGGTACTCCCGTTATTAAGCAACAATTACAGCAGCAAATTGCCCAACTCAATTTAAATGAAAAAGTCATATTAGCGGGTTTTATCGCTAATCCACTCCCTATCATTCAAGGTGCTAAAGTTGTTGCACTCAGCTCTGACAGTGAAGGATTACCAACCGTACTAATCGAAGCTCTTATCTGTGGAACGCCCATTGTAAGCACTCGTTGCCCTGGTGGCGTAAGTGAAATTATGACAGACGAACTGGCTAACTATCTTTCAGATATGGATGCAGACTCGCTCGCAGATAAACTACGTCTCGCTTATTACGCACAACCTCAAATATTGCCATCATCTTATGCAAAATTTGAAATAAACCATATTTTAAAGCAGTATATCGCTTTAATTCCGTAATACACGCCGACTTGTTTTACACACTTTCTCCTACACAGTGTGGTACTATAGGCTTTCGTCCAGATAAGTGAATTTGATAGCATGTTGTTGCGTTTATATCAGGTACTTCTTTACCTTATTCAACCTCTGATTTGGCTACGTCTTTTATTACGCAGCCGCAAAGCACCCGCCTATCGCAAACGGTGGGGTGAGCGCTATGGCTTTTGTCGAGGCAAAGTAGCGCCTCATGGCATTTTATTGCACTCCGTTTCAGTGGGTGAAACACTTGCCGCTGTACCTCTTGTTCGTGCATTACGCCACCATTATCCCGATTTACCTATTACCGTCACCACCATGACACCAACAGGCTCAGAGCGCGTACGCTCTGCATTTGGTGACGATGTGTACCATGTCTATCTTCCTTATGATTTACCCGGCTCGGTTAATCGTTTTCTTACAACGGTTGATCCGAAATTGGTGATCATCATGGAAACAGAGCTGTGGCCAAATCTTATCTCACAGCTTTATCGTCGCAAAATCCCATTGATAATCGCTAATGCTCGCTTATCAGAGCGCTCAGCAGCGGGTTATCAAAAACTAGGTAGTTTTGTCAAAACGATGCTGAGAAAAATTACCTTAATTGCTGCCCAAAATCAGGAAGATGGAGAACGTTTTATTGCTTTAGGGCTAAAACGCTCACATCTGCATATTACCGGTAGCTTAAAGTTTGATATCTCGGTCACCCCTGAGCTCGCTGCTAAAGCCGTGGCACTACGTCGCCAGTGGGCAGCACATCGTCCTGTCTGGATAGCCACCAGTACCCATGAAGGGGAAGAGGCGATTGTCTTAGATACCCATAAAAAATTACTGGCACAGTTTCCTCAACTGTTGCTGATTTTAGTTCCTCGCCATCCAGAACGTTTTGCAAAAGCAGAGCAACTTACCCAAGAGGCCGGCTTTAAATATACCCTACGCAGTAGCGATGCTATTCCCGATGCACAAACCCAAGTGGTGATAGGCGATACTATGGGGGAGTTAATGTTGCTATATGGTATTGCTGATCTGGCCTTTGTTGGAGGCAGTTTAGTCGAGCGCGGTGGACATAACCCATTAGAAGCCGCAGCCCATGCCATTCCGGTATTAATGGGGCCTTATACTTTTAATTTTAAAAATATCTGTGCCAAGTTAGACCAAGCTGAAGGGCTAATTACCGTTACTGATAGTGACTCTATGGCGACGGCTATCGCCTCATTACTCAATGATGAAGATTATCGCCGCTATTATGGACACCATGCCGTTGAGGTACTTCATGAGAATCAAGGGGCGCTATTGCGCTTATTAACCTTACTCTCTCCTTATCTGCCACCACGGAGTCACTGATGAGTGAAAATAAACGCCTCTCGGTCGTGATGATCAGTAAAAACGTTGCGGATGTTATTGAAGCATGTTTAGACTCGGTACAATGGGCTGATGAAATTATTGTTTTAGACTCAGGGAGCGACGATGCAACTTGCCAATTGGCCCGTGAAAAAGGGGCTAAAGTATTTAGCAACACTCCATGGCCGGGGTTTGGTAAACAGCGGCAATTAGCACAGCAATACGCCACAGGCGATTATATTTTTATGATTGATAGTGATGAGCGTATTACCCCTGAGTTAAAAGCCAGTATTCAAGCCGTGTTACAACAACCTGAACCGGGTGTGGTTTATAACTGTGCTCGCCGTAACCTTTTTATGGGCCGTTTTATGAAACATAGTGGCTGGTATCCCGATAAAGTAACCCGCCTTTATGCTCGTGAACAGTATCAATATAATGATAATTTGGTTCATGAGTCATTAGAAACCCAAGGTGCAACCATTAAAACTTTATCAGGGGATCTGTTGCATCTTACTTGTCGTGATTTAATCGAGTTCCAACAAAAACAGCTAAAATACGCTAAAGCATGGGCACAAGAGCGCAATCAGCAGGGTAAAACCACCCGTTATAGCGCCATTATTAGCCATACGCTGGGGGCGTTTTTTAAAACTTGGTTACTGAGAATGGGTATTTTAGATGGAAAACAGGGATTAATATTGGCATTTGTTAATGCACAGTATACCTTTAATAAATACGCCTCGTTATGGGAACTTAGCCGGAAAAACCGTGAATATGAAAAATAAAGCTATCTACCCTGGAACCTTTGATCCCATCACCTATGGGCATATTGATATTCTCACTCGTGCTGCGGGTATGTTTGACACGGTGTTATTAGCCATTGCCGCCAGTGCCCGTAAAAACCCTATGTTTAGTTTAGAAGAGCGTGTCGCTTTAGCAAAAGAAGTCACCCAACACTTGCCGAATGTGGAAGTTGTCGGCTTTTGTGAGCTAATGGCGAATTTTGCTAAAAAACAGCAAGCGACCATTTTGATCCGTGGCGTACGCTCGGTTTCTGATTTTGAATATGAGTGGCAACTGGCGAATATGAACCGTCATTTTGCCCCAGATCTCGATAGTGTCTTTTTGTTACCTTCACAAAATCTCTCTTTTGTTTCTTCTTCACTTATCAAAGATGTGGCACGTCATGACGGCGATGTATCGACTTTTTTACCTGAAGTGGTTGCTACAGCAATGCTACAAAAACTCGGTAAGCGTTAATCGGTTATCTCACCATGTTGGCAATGTCGGCAAAAGAAAGTGCTACGTTGCCCCTGCTTAATACTTTCAATAGTATGACCACAAATTAAGCACGCTTTATCTTTGCGCCCGTAGACAAATAGCTCTTGGGCAAAATAACCTGGTTTACCATCAGATTGTAGAAAATCTTTTAAGGTGGTTCCCCCTTGCTCTATCGAGCGAGTTAATACCGTTTTAATGGCATTAACCAATACGTCACACTCTTGCTCGGTTAAGCTACTGGCTTTTCTATCTGGCATGATCCCTGATGAAAAGAGTGCTTCGTTCGCATAAATATTGCCAACACCCACCACCAGCTTGTTATCCATTAGCCATGGTTTGATGGCGATTTTTTTATTTTTGCTCTGTTGATATAAATATTGCGCGTTAAATTGCGCCGAAAGCGGCTCTGGCCCTAAATGGGCTAATACGGAGCTGGTGGCTAAATCTTCACACCATAGCCATGCACCGAAACGACGCGGATCGGTATAGCGTAGTACTTTGCCATCACGAAACACTAAATCAATATGATCGTGTTTCTCTTCAGGCTGCTCTTCTGGCAAGATACGTACACTGCCGGACATGCCTAAATGAACAATGATCCACCCTTGATTTAATTCAATTAACAGATATTTAGCGCGCCGTTTAACACTTAAAATCGGTTCATCCAGCAAGGTTTTGATTTTTTCAGAAACAGGCCAACGTAATTTACTGTTACGCACTATTGCGTAGTGCAAGATATTGCCCACTAGATGAGGCTCAATACCTCGGCGACTGGTTTCAACTTCTGGTAATTCTGGCACAAGTCACTCCATTATTGTCACTTGAGAAATACAGCGATAACATCATTTTTATTGTATGATGAGCCATTCATCCCCACAAACCGCTAGAGCAATATAACATAAAGGACAGTGGTAGCTTATTATGATGTTGTTTAAAGACGATAGTAAAAAATCTTTATGGAATTTATCCATTATTGGACTTTACATTATATTGATCTACTTACCCGATATCACTCGCTATAAAAATATAGTGATGGGGCTAATTGGTGCAACGGCACTTTGGTATCTAGTGCGTGATTTTCGCACTATTGGTCAGATTTTTAAAAATAATCTCGCCTATGCGCTGTTTTTTTTATTGCTCGCCATTGGCTATTCAGTCGTGATTTCCGTAGAGCCCGCACTGAGTCTAAAAGAGATGAATAAGCCGATTTTAAATGGCTTACTGCTCTTTGCTATTGCGTTTCCCATTGTATTGTATAAAGAAACACCTACGGCAATTGCAAAGATGGTGATGGTGTCATTCGCCATGGGGTTATTGGTGATTATGGCAAAGGAGTTGGCGCAGTATTATTTGGAATATCAGCAAAATATTTTGCCTTTTACAAAAAAAAGTCAATTAGCGCATAGAGAAATCTCTTATGCTCTGCTATTTTTCTTTCCTATTATATTGGCCTTATGGGCATTGAAAAAAAATTATTCAATAATTAATTGGCTTTTATTAAGTGTGGTTAGCCTATTATTTTTATTTGCAATCTTAGGGACATTAGCACGCGGGGCTTGGGTCGCATTAGCGATTAGTACATTACTTATCTTAATCATTAATCGCCAGTGGATATTTACTTTACTCAGCATGGGTATCTGCGTTGCACTCTTTTTCGGTGTAACACAATTACCTAATAACCAATTTATTAACGCCAAACTTAAACATAAACTATCGCAAACCAATAGCGGACTAAGATTTGATGGTGGTACCCAAGGCTCAGCCTTAGATTTGATCTTAGCACAACCTATTAAAGGCTATGGTTATGGTAATCAGCTTTACCATAATGTTTATAATCAGCAAGTAAAACAGCATAAAAACTGGGTATTTAAAAAATCCATTGGTCCCCATAATGTATTTTTAGCTTTCTGGTTTGCCGGCGGTATTTTGGGGTTAATAAGTCTACTCTATTTTTGCGCGTCTTTTATCGCTCAAGGTATTCAATTGATCCGCAAAAATCAGGGAATTATTCGCCAAGCAGCGCTGGTGTTATTAATATCGTTTTTAGGGGTTTATGTACTGCGTGGATTATTTGAAAATGCCTATATTAATCAAGTGGGTATTTTATTAGGGTTAATGTTAGCATTGCGCTATTCATTATTAAATCAGCCCTCAGCGACACCGACCCAAGAAGATAAATCCGTTAGCTAATCAGTTTATTGATGGTATGTAAAATCGTCTCTGCCCGTTTATCCCAGTTGTAATAATTTTCAACTAATGAGCGGGCGTGATTGATTTTCTCACTGGTACGTTGTGGCTCTTCTCTTAGTAATTTAATTTGTTGGGCAAAACTCTGCGCATCACCACTATCAGCAAAACTCACCGCTTTTTCATCCACCACATCACGAATTGATGGAAAATCTGAAATAACCACCGGTTTTCTCATCGCCATATATTCAAACAGTTTTAACGGAGAGGTGTAGCGACTACCGATACTGGTTAAGGTTAAAGGCAGCACACAAATATCATGTTGAGCAATCGCCTGAAAGCGTTGTTTAGGATCGATAAAACCAAGAAAGTTAACTTTCTCTTTTACATCCATCTCCTTAGCAAGCAATTGCAGCCCTTTAATTTGCTCAGCCGTTCCACCAGCAATATTCAGTCTAGCGTTATCCAGATATTTCATCGCTCGCATCATGGTGGGGATCCCTTTCCATTTATGCAAACTACCTAGATAAAGTACCTCTGTTACATTATTGGTCGTAGCGGTTATATCTCTATGGCTATCTTTGTTGCTATCTGCGGCATATAAATCCACCCCATCGGGTACAATAGTAATAGGCGTGGTTACTTGATATTGCGAAATAATATCGTCCCTTAACAGCGAGGTCAGCACAAATACTGCCGTTGCGCGACTGTATACCAACTTCTCCATTTTTAGTAGTTTATGGTATTTCAGGCGATTTTTTTTCGTTTCAAAAGAGTGCGACTCTGCAAAAGATTGCGCAAAAATCTCATGGCTTTCGAAAAAAAGCGGAATATCTGCATGGTTCTCAGCCAGATAACAGGCCAGTTTTAAATTACGCGTAAATAGTGCATCAACAGGGTGTTGTTTTAACCAACGTGCAATTTGTAATGAAAATAGCTTTTGAGAATTAAAGGGAAAATACCATTTACGTCTGATATCTCTTAGCGCAATTAACCGCGCATTGCTATGAATATCACGCCCGAGAATATCGCTATCTCGATACTGTCCTTTGGGGGTGACTAGCGTCACTTGTGCACCGGCACGGGCAAACGCATCAACGTTTTGCAATATTTGCAATGAAGCCACACGCAAATCGGGAACGGGATAAGGATCAAGATAGGCGATTTTCATCATTCTGTTTTTAATGCCTGTAGTAATCGTTGTGCTGAATGTTGCCAAGTATAGTGAGAAGCAATGCGTTGGCGTGCATTTTCACCCATCGCTTTACCTCTATCCGGCAATGCCCGAAGATGGTTGATGGCTTTCACCATCGCGGTTACATCACCTGGGGTTACCAATAATCCTGCACTTTGCTCATTGCCTACCACCTCAGGAATACCGCCGATATAGCTGGCAATCACCGGTTTTCCGCATGCCATTGCTTCTGCAATGGTGATCCCAAATGCTTCATCGCCGATACTCGGGAAAACCCCTGCATCACAAGCGGCATAAAACTCAGGTAACATTGCATGCTCAACAGGTTGATGAAAAATAACTTGTTCAGCAACACCTTTTACCATCGCTTTATTTTTTAATTGTTCCAGCGCATCACCCGCGCCGATGATCAGTAACTTAACGTCTTCATCTCGCAATTGGGCTATTGCATCAATAGCAACACTTAAGCCTTTCCAACCGACTACACGCCCCGCAAATGCCAATAAAAACGTAGGATCACTCACCCCGAGCTGTTGGCGCAGAGATGTTGTCATAGGCTTAAACTTTGCCATATCAACACCATTATAGATAACCGCAGGAAATTGTTTAAAATGCTGCTGAATTTGCCAAGCATTAAAATGGCTACACGCAACCCAAGCAGAGATTTTTTTCGCCAGTTTACGATCACCTTTAAAAAAGCTGGTGCCACCACTCATATAACAAAAACGTGTCGAGCAAGATTTGGGCATCATTGCAGGCCAAAAGAAATCAAACGGCTTAGTTAAAATAACCCAATCAAAATTTTGTCGAATAACATCTTGTTTAGCATAGCGAGCAAAACTATAACGTTCAACAATACGACGAAAACGACCACCGAGATCGATAACTTTCTCTCTTGGTGTATAAGGATAGGTATGAATATGAATTTGTCGGCCTGCTAGTTCATGCCTGACATCACCATTGCCCCCATAAAGATGTACCTCATGTCCCGCATCATGTAACTGTTTGGCAAGCTCCCATACTGCGGTTTGGATCCCACCATAAGACATTGTGATTGTGACATCAATTAAGCCAATCTTCATGAGTTACTGTTTCACCTTTATTCCATTTAAAATATCGCTAACGGCATGCCAAACATTGGCGACAGAAATATCAGACATACTATCTTCACGACTTGCATCGGCTAACGCAATAGGATGTTGGATAATATGACAACATGAATGTTGTAATGGCGCTAAATAACATCCGGGATGATAGCTGTGATACATGGCTACCATCGGAATACCTAACGCGCCAGCTAAATGCGTCGGCCCTGTATCAACCCCGATATAGAGCGACAAATGCGCCATAATGGCAGCATTTTCGCGCATAGAAACTTGCCCTGCTAATGCCAAACAATGCTCAGTACCTATTTTTTTCGCCAGTTCAATGGCGACTTGTTGGCTCTCTTTCCCACCTAATAACAGAAAATAGGCCTGCTCGTCATGAGTCATTATCTGTTTGGCTAACTGCAAAAAGTGTTCTATAGGCCAATCGCGGTAAGCTTTGGCAGGAAAACTTTGTAATTGTAAGCCAATAATGTGCTTATTAATTAATGCATTACTCTCTATAAACTGTTGGGCAAATTGCTTTTCTTCTGAACTAATAGAGTAGCGTAATTGCCAATTGGTTGGGTAAATTCCTAACGCATTAATTAATAAAGCACGCTCTTTTTGTGCCACCATTAACTCTTTAGGGTAAGCCACCCATGTCATGTCTGATTGCTTTTGGTTATTTTCAGCAAAAGCCACTACATGTTGTGATTGACGGCGGGCATACTGCACTAATGAATGATCATTTCCATATACCAAAGCTAAATCATAAGGTTTATGGGGTAACCATCCTCGCCAACGGGCGCGCTTTTTCGAGAAAGACTTAACACTAAAAATATCAGGATTGTGCTGCAAGATGCAGGCACTGCGTTTATGCGCCAATACATGAATACGGGCATTCGGCCAACGCTCTTTTAGTGCGTGGATCACCGGCGTGATCAGTAACGTATCACCAAAACGCGCAATTGCTATAACCAATATGTTTTTTGGATCCATACACTTTTTATTTAGTTTAAATGATACATTTACTTTCCAGACTATACACTAAAAAGCATTACAAATATTCATAAACAGAATGAAAATATAACATCAGATACAGGATAATTAGCCCTTAGCGACTTTATTGGATATCAATTATCGTGATTTATCTTTAAGGCTAATGGCGTTAATAAATATTTTTTCCATTTTATCTAGCATGTTATCTAAACCAAACTGAGCTTTGGCATGGGCTAATGACGCTTGCCCCATTTGTTGACGTAACTCATCAGAGGCCATTAATTTAGCAAGGTAATTGATTAGGGTTTCTTGTACTTTAGGTGCCAATGTAAAGCCGGTTTTACCATCAATCACCGCTTCACTAATTGCACCTACTGTGGTTGATACCACCGGTAATCCGCAAGCCATCGCTTGCATAATACCTTGTGGCACCCCTTCGTTACCAAAAGAGGGTAAGGCAAATAAATCCATTGCATTTAAGCAATCCGGCACATCATTGCGGTTGCCTAAGAAAAAGACACTCTCTTCTAACCCTGCAAGTTTAACCATCGGTTGTAAATTTTTACGTTGTGGACCATCTCCGACGAGAAGTAGTTGCCAGTCAGGAAATTGCAGATGCAATGTTTTCCATGCTTCTATTAGGTATTTATGTCCTTTCCATACCCGCATTGTTGCCACAATCCCTAATGTAGGTTTATTAGGCACACCTATTTTTTCTCGTGCTTGCTGTTTATTTTGTGGCGAGAACTTTTCTAAATCGATCCCCGTAGGAACTGAGGTCATTTGACTGAGCGGAAAACGATTATATTGATGTAAGGTTTGGCGTAATTTTTCACCGGTAGTGACAATATGGGCACTTGAAGACAGGTAGAGCCAACGCGTGGGCAGTGAACGTGATACATCGGTAGATACATGGCGAGTACGTACTATGGCGGGAGAGTGGCGTAATGAAGCACAAGATAGCGCAACTAACCAAGCATCTGTCGAGCTATGGGTATTAATCACATCAAATTGCTGACGATGGACTTTTAACCAATTACGCAATGCCATCAGTGCAGATCCGCGTTTTTTTTCAATCGGTAATGTGACAACCTCAATACCATAGTCAGGGGCTGCTTTGGCAATTTTTGAGTTTGGACAGCAAACCAGTGTCACATGGTGCCCTCTTTGCACCATGCCTTGAGATTCTGTCAAAATGCGGATTTCTTGACCACCCCAACCACAAGACGACTCTGTATGTAAGATAGATAACACCGATTTACTCATCTGCAACTATTCACTCGATAGATAAAAAGGGCACTAGTATAACGAAAGAGTCAATAAAGATCATAATAGCTTTACTTTGTTATACTTAGCGCAAGCCAGATAACAAAAAACCCGACGCTAAGGTCGGGTTTTTTTTCAGAGAACTAAAATTATTTAATTTTAGCTTCTTTATAAGTCACATGCTGACGAACAACTGGATCGAATTTTTTCATTTCCAGTTTTTCTGGCATAGTGCGTTTGTTCTTCGTAGTGGTATAGAAGTGACCTGTACCAGCAGAAGAAACGAGTTTAATTTTCTCGCGAATACCTTTAGCCATTTTTCAGCTCCTTAGTACTTCTCACCACGGGCACGTAAATCTGCTAATACAGATTCGATGCCTTTCTTATCGATCACACGCATACCTTTAGCAGATACACGCAGAGTTACGAAACGTTTCTCAGACTCAACCCAGAAACGGTGAGAGTGCAGGTTTGGCAGAAAACGGCGTTTAGTCGCGTTTAATGCGTGAGAGCGGTTGTTTCCACTCACAGGACGCTTGCCGGTAACTTGGCAGACTCGGGACATGTCTATTCTCCAAAAATCTAATCAGCTCGAGCTTTAGTATCAGGTTTGGCCGCCTCGTCAGGCTTTGGAGCCCATCTCAGCAACTTTTAACGATTGAAAAACTGTGTAAACACCTCAGAAAAAACTTGCTGAGATAGGCTCTTCTCGCCAAACCCAAGATCCTCAAAGGTGGCGTAGTATACGCCCAATGGCCTCAACGCTCAAGACCCGTACAATAAAGATTGTCAATAATTTTAAAAAATATTGGCTATAACCAACCTCGTTCAGCAAAAGAAACACAGTTATCATGCCCTACCACAAGGTGATCAAGCACTTTTATACCGACTAATTGACAGGCTGTAAAAATTTTTTCTGTTATCTGCTTATCGGCAAGACTTGGCTCAGACAGACCTGAAGGATGGTTATGGGCTAAAATAATCGATGCAGCGTTCTTTTTAATCGACTGGCGAATAATTTCTCTGGGGTGAACTTCAACACGATCCACCGTTCCTTTAAACATTTCCTCACAGGCGATCATTTGGTTTTGGTTATCTAAAAATAGCACGACAAATACTTCTCTATCACGCCAATTAAGTCGTTTTTGCAAATAACTTTTGGTTTCTGCGGATGAGGAGAGGATATTTTTATGCATAAACTTTGTTTTAATAAAGCGTTGAGCCATCTCATTAATAGCTTGTAATTGGGTAAATTTACCCACACCTATCCCCTTAAAACAGCCTAATGTTTCATAATTCGCATTAATCACATGATAGAGAGAACCACACTTTCTAAGTAAGAAGTCGGCTAATTCTAATACCGATTTTTCATAGGTGCCTGTACGTAAAAAAATGGCCAATAACTCTGCATCCGTTAACGATTCTACACCATGCAACAGCAGTTTTTCTCTCGGTAAGAGTGTCTCTATGGTTACGTTTTCCATTCTTTGTGCTCTCCCTTTTCGCCAAGCATTTAAACATTAATACGTTATAATTGGCCTATCTTGTTATTTTATCTTTCAATTATTTAATTTTATCTTTCATGTAATATTCATCATAAAACAACTGTTGTTATATACAGTTAATTTACTATAAACTGTACAAGTTGAATGAAAAAGCCACAGATAAAATTTGTGCGAGGTAATACACAATAATTTATTTTATAAAACATCGTATTACATAGAATGCCTAACTCTGGCTTAGCTTGTGGTAAAATTATGGACATTTATTTATGCAATTAGGCATTTCATCATGACTACACTTCACGACAAAAAGATTATTCTGGGTATCAGTGGTGGTATTGCGGCCTATAAAGCGCCTGAGCTAGTCCGTCGTTTACGTGATAAAGGCGCTATTGTGCGCGTCGTTATGACGCCTGCAGCACATGCCTTTGTCACCCCGTTATCGCTACAAGCGGTATCAGGCTTCCCTGTTGCGGATGATTTGCTTGATCCTGCCGCAGAAGCCGCAATGGGACATATCGAACTAGGAAAATGGGCTGATCTGATTTTATTAGCCCCTGCTACCGCAGATTTAATTGCTCGTTTACGCATGGGGATGGCAAACGATCTGTTAGCCACACTCTGTTTAGCCAGTGCAGCACCTATTGCGATTGCCCCAGCGATGAATCAACAAATGTATCGTGCGGCGATTACACAAGAAAATTTAACGGCTTTGGCACAACGAGGTTGTCTTATCTGGGGGCCTGACTCTGGTAGCCAAGCCTGTGGTGATGTAGGACCCGGTAGAATGTTAGATCCTCTTGAATTGGTGGCATTAGCAGAGCAACAATTTGCGATTCAACACGATTTTAAAGGTAAAAAAATCACCATTACTGCTGGCCCAACACGTGAAGCCTTAGATCCAGTACGCTTTATCAGCAACCATAGCTCAGGAAAAATGGGCTTTGCTATTGCGCAAGCGGCCGCTCAACGGGGGGCAGAAGTGACACTCATTGCCGGCCCTGTCACATTGCCGACACCTGCTTGTGTTAAACGTATCGACGTCGAAAGTGCCCAAGAGATGTATCAACAAGTGATGAATATTGCGCCATCCCAAGATATTTTTATTGGTTGTGCTGCCGTTGCCGATTATCGAGCCAAACAGGTTGCCCCTGAAAAAATTAAAAAACAAGGTGATGAAGTAACGATAACTATGATAAAAAACCCCGATATTGTTGCCAGTGTCGGAAAAATGGTTGAGCATCGCCCATTTGTTGTCGGATTTGCAGCCGAAACCCAGAATGTGGAAGAATATGCCCGCCGTAAACGAGAACAAAAACAACTCGATTTAATCTGTGCTAATGATGTATCACTAAAAGATGCTGGTTTTAATAGTGATAACAACGCATTACACCTTATCTGGGCAAATGGAGAAACGCGTTTACCACATAGTAGTAAAACGCAACTGAGTCATCGCCTACTTGACGAGATAGCCAAACATTATGATGAAAAAAATTGACGTTAAAATCCTTGATCCACGAATTGGACAAGAGTATCCACTCCCTGCGTATGCAACAACAGGCTCTGCTGGTTTAGATTTACGTGCTTGCCTTGATGCTCCACTGGTATTAGCACCAGGACAAACTGAGCTGTTACCTACAGGTCTTGCTGTACATATTGCTGATGAAGGGTTAGCGGCAATGGTGCTTCCTCGCTCAGGCCTCGGTCATAAACATGGGGTGGTACTCGGTAACTTAGTGGGATTAATTGACTCTGATTATCAAGGTCAACTGATGGTATCGGTATGGAATCGTGGTCAACAAGCATTCACTATTGAACCCGGCGAACGTATTGCCCAGATGGTTATCGTACCTGTTGTTCAAGCAGAATTTAATATTGTAGAAGATTTTACGGCAACAGAGCGTGGTACAGGCGGTTTTGGACACTCTGGTCGCCAATAAGCACGACGTCTTGCATTTATTTTAATATCAATGACGATATCACTCCCTTTGCACTAACACTTTTATTTAGTGCAAAGGTTTACTGATTTGTTTTGCTTTTAGCAGGGGCCTTATCAGTCATGGCAGAAGAAAAAGAAACCAAAAAGAAACGCAGAAATAGACGGGATGAAATACTACAATCGCTCGCTCAAATGTTGGAGTCTAGTGATGGTAGTCAACGTATTACTACAGCCAAATTAGCGGCTACCGTTGGGGTATCTGAAGCAGCACTTTATCGACATTTCCCCAGTAAAACAAAGATGTTTGATAGCCTAATTGAGTTTATCGAAGATAGCTTAGTTTCGCGTATCAACCTGATTTTAAAAGATGAGAAAGAAACTATCGCACGCATTCGCCTTATTCTTATCTTGATCCTTGGCTTTGCAGAGAAAAACCCTGGGCTATCTCGCATTCTTACCGGACACGCATTAATGTTTGAGCAAGATAGATTACAAGGGCGCATTAACCAATTGTATGAGCGAATTGAAGTACAACTTCGCCAAGTGATTAAAGAGCGTAAAATTCGCGAAGGAAGTGCCTTTTTACATGATGAAGCACTACTCGCTTCACAACTGCTTGCGTTTTGTGAAGGTATGCTAGCACGTTTTGTACGTACGGAATTTCGTTATCATCCTACACAGGAATTTGAAGCACGTTGGCCATTAATTCAGGCACAATTACAGTGAGTAAGTAACAATGAAAGAGTGGACTCGTGACTTAACTCAATAATTTGAAAATGACATATATGCCGTTTTTTTCTTATTTGTGTTAACATGCGCTCTATTGATATCAGAGTATCTAAATAGATTTACTGGGAATGGCACTAAGCGATCCCCAATCTGTGGCAGTGGCAACGCGCCTTGTCCCTACTGTAAAAGTCCTTTTTATCTTTCAATATCTGTGATAATTATCGCAGAAAATTCATTGTACTACTCACCCCGCCCATTATTGGGCGAGGGCTTTTTTTTACAGCTATTGAGCGATTTTATTGTATTTTTGCTTTTTTAATTAATGCCATAACGTTCACGATAGGCTTTTACTGCTGGCAAATGTGCCGATAATGTCTCACTTTCAGTTAAGTAGCTAATTAAATCATCCAAAGTAATAATTGAATAAACTTGGCATTGATAATCGCGCTCTAATTCTTGTATTGCAGAAAGCGAACCACGCCCTTTTTCTTGTCTATCTAAACTAAGCAATACCCCTGACAGCGTCGCATCATGTTGTTTGATTATTTCCATCGATTCACGAATAGCCGTTCCAGCGGTAATAACATCATCAACAATCACCACATTCCCTGTTAATGGACTGCCGACTAATGTCCCTTCTTCACCATGATCTTTAGCTTCTTTACGATTAAAGCAGTAAGGAACATCCATATCATGATGTTCAACTAAGGCCACTGCGGTCGTTGTCGCGATGGGAATACCTTTATAAGCCGGTCCAAACAGCACATCACAAGGCACATGATTATCTATTAATGTTTGTGCATAAAACTGTCCCAATAAAGCCAAGTCACGCCCAGTATTAAATAAACCTGCATTAAAAAAGTAAGGACTAACACGACCTGATTTCAGCGTAAACTCACCAAATTTTAATACATTTTTTGCTAATGCAAGTTCGATAAAGTGGCGCTGGTAGGCTTTCATTTTTTTCTCCTATTAAGATTGCTTAATGACAGATTTTAGACATAAAAAAAGCGACTTTTCAGTCGCCTTAAAAAATAGAATTTATTGCTTCAGCGCCTCTTTTTGCGCTTCAAATATCTTTTCTAATCCCCCTTTCGCAAGGGCGAGTAAAGCAAGTAACTCTTCATGACTAAATGGTGCACCTTCTGCCGTACCCTGTACTTCAATCATACGGCCATCATCGATCATCACCACATTCATATCCGTTTCGGCTGCGGAATCTTCGACATATTCCAAATCGCATAATGGTTGACCATCAACAATACCCACAGAAACAGCGGCTACCATTGATTTAAGAGGGCTCTTTTTCAGCTTACCTTCTGTAACCATTTTATTTAAAGCATCCACTAACGCGACACAAGCACCAGAAATAGAGGCGGTGCGAGTACCACCATCGGCTTGAATAACATCACAATCAACCGTGATAGTAAATTCACCCAAGGCCTTTAAATCCACAGCGGCACGTAGTGAGCGAGCGATTAAACGTTGGATTTCCATTGTGCGACCAGTTTGTTTACCGCGAGCAGCTTCACGAGCATTACGGCTGTTTGTGGCGCGAGGAAGCATGCCATATTCTGCAGTCACCCAGCCTTGCCCTTGTCCTTTAAGAAAACGAGGTACACCCTCTTCTACAGTGGCATTACACAAGACTTTGGTATCACCAAATTCAACTAATACAGAACCTTCAGCATGTTTTGTATAGTGACGAGTAATGGTAATCGGACGTACTTGGTCTGCTTGTCTGTCTGCTGGACGCATGGTGTTATCTCCGCTTTCTCTGACATATTGGGGGCGCATTATACGACCTAAAACGGCTTATGCCTATCCTTGTGTTGATACCTAGGGTTATAATCGTTACATCATTTACAATATTGAGACCCTATTATGATCCGTAGTATGACCGCTTTCGCTCGTCGAGATATCAAAAAAGAGTGGGGTAGCGCCGCATGGGAACTGCGTTCCGTTAATCAACGTTACCTTGAAACATATATCCGTTTACCTGAGCAATTACGTAGTTTAGAGCCTGTTATTCGTGAACGTCTACGTAATCGCTTAACACGCGGTAAAATAGAATGTAACTTGCGTTTTGAACTCAATGCTCACTCACAAGGTGAACTGACTTTGGATGAAAATTTAGCAAGGCAACTGATTGTTTCTGCTAACTGGGTAAAAAGCCAAAGTCATGAAGGTACTATCAGCCCATTTGATATTTTACGTTGGCCTGGGGTTATCTCAGCCCAAGAGCAAGATTTAGATGCCATTGGTAGCGAACTATTAGCAGAGCTTGATGTAGCTATCGATGCCTTTATTGCAAGTCGAGAAGCTGAAGGTCAAGCACTCAAAACGCTGATTGAGCAACGTTTAGATGCCGTAAGTGCTGAGGTCGTAAAAGTAAGAGCACAGATGCCAGAAATTCTCCAATGGCAACGTGAGCGCTTAACCAGCAAATTAGAAGAAGCACAAGTTCAAGTTGATAATAATCGTTTAGAGCAAGAATTAGTGATGTTAGCGCAACGCTTAGATGTCGCTGAAGAGCTTGATAGATTAGATGCTCACGTTAAAGAAACACGCAAAATTCTCAGTAAAAAAGAGGCTGTCGGCCGTCGCCTTGATTTTATGATGCAGGAGTTTAACCGTGAATCCAATACACTAGCATCCAAATCAATTAATACGGATGTCACCAATTCCGCTATTGAATTAAAAGTATTAATTGAACAGATGCGTGAGCAGATCCAGAATATTGAGTAAATTATCGCTTATATTTATTCAGTCTCACGACATCACCCAACGCAGTAAGCCAGTGTAAATGCTGGCTTTTTAAGTTACTTAAGTCATATTTTGATATCACTAAATAAAAGCGCAAGAGAATTTGGACGAGTTTAAAAAGCTTGTATAAACTACATCAACAAATAGTTATCTCTGATCACTGAGTACAATTGCATATTTATTATTTAAAATGTACACTTAAGATGTACATTATAGGAGAAATATTATGCGTACATATACCTCGACACAAGCCCGAGCCAATATCTCAGAAGTATTAGATATTGCGACCCACGGTGAACCTGTTGAAATCACCCGCAGAGACGGTTGTTCAGCGGTTGTTATCAGTAAAACTGAATTTGAGTCATACCAGAATGCTAAGCTAGATGCAGAGTTTGATATGATGATGCAACGTCATGGACATACCGTAGAGGCACTGACAAATCGATGATATGGGTTAGCGCACAGGAAGTTATCGCTTTCCATGATCGTATATTACAACGTTTCCCAGGTGTGGCCGGTATGTCCGATCCTGGCAGAGCGGAAGCTCTTATTTACCGGGTGCAAAACCGTAAACATTATGAAGGCATTACAGATGTGTTTGAACTGGCAGCAACTTATTGGGTCGCTATCGCTCGAGGGCACATATTTAATGACGGTAATAAACGTACCGCATTTTTTGTGACCATGACATTTCTCTATCGTAATGGCATCAGGATCCGCGATACTGGCAATATGCTGGAAAACTTAACAGTAGAAGCAGCTACAGGTGAGAAAACCGTCGACCAGTTAGCAAAACATCTACAAAACTTGGTAGAGAAAACTAACTAAAATAGTTTTCATTAGCAAAATAAAGGCCCCTTTCAATATTTCATACCAAATATGACAAGGTGGCATAGCCCACTATCCCCTAAAATGAGATAGCTATAATTAGTTTTACCGCATTAAGGACAGCTAACAACTTTACCTCTCAATACCTCCCAATCCCAGTCCACTGAAAACTTAATTTTTACAATGTACACATTCAGCAAAAAAGCCTCTCCAGCACTGATTTCTGAAGTAACTTGATTTTACGACGCAACTGGGTAAAAGTGAAACTATAATTTCCTTATTCGATTAAAAATGAAAGTATTATTTCTCTTTAATCTGTTTGAGAATATCGAACAGTCACTTTACTCAAAGCCAAAAGTGAAGCTATACTTTCACTAACTGAAGATTTAAGAAAATATAGTTTCACTATGAATACCATCGAATCAACAACAAAGCGCACTGCTGTCGTTTTTCCAAAACATAAAAAGGTGTTAAGCATTTTGGGCGAGAACTTAACTCTAGCAATGAAGCGACGTGGTATTACCCAAGAAATGATGCATAATCGAACAGGATTGTCTAAACCAACGTTACGAAAAATCCTAAAAGGCGATCCTTCCGTTTCGCTTGGTCACTATGTCAACATATTAGCCTCCTTAGGCCTCTTAGAAGACTTAACCAAAGTTGCCTTTGATGACGAATTGGGAAGAAAGCTGCAAGACATCCAATTGCTGAAAAAAAAATAAGGGTATCGCATTATGGAAATCTACGTTTATGCTGATTGGACTGAATCAACTGACCCTGTATTAGTTGGTACATTACGATCATCAGAAATTAGAGGCAAAGAACATTTCAGCTTTAGTTTATTTATATTGCGCTTATTTCTATAAACATGGACATAAAATAAAGGCTCCTTTCAATATTTCATACCAAATATGACAAGGTAGTGACATATTGAATTTTCGCTTATTAACATTGCGACGGATCACTCACCAATGCGAAGATAGCATTTATCATTCCGTTTAAAAGCAAATCTGTAACGCTATCATTTCGCTAGAGCTTGTCTAATAAACCCTTTATTTTGCGCCAACAACTGTGTTGCTTGTTGTGCATCTACGCCGGCTAAAATCATCAAAATCGCTGTTTTACAATGACGTTGGCATTGTGCTAGTGCGTGTTCAGCAGTAGCTCGATCACACTCTGTTGCTTGCATCACAATACGAATTTGGCGCTCAATTAATTTGGCATTAGTGGCTTCAACATCCACCATTAAATTACCAAACACTTTACCCATCTTTATCATGGCACCTGTGGTTATCATATTTAATACCAGTTTTTGTGCTGTGCCTGCTTTCATACGTGATGAGCCAGTTACCACTTCAGGCCCCACAATCGGCGTAATGGCAATATCGGCACGTTGCGCTATGGAACTATCAGGATTACAACTAATTGCCCCGGTCACCGCACCTAGTGAGCGTGCATATTCTAATGCGCCAATCACATAAGGCGTTCGACCACTGGCTGCAATCCCAACTAGTACATCCTTAGCATTAAAATTAAGCTGGCGTAAATCCTCTGCCCCCAATTGGACATTATCTTCTGCATTTTCAACCGCTTGTAAAATGGCTTTGTGTCCCCCGGCAATTAAGCCAATCACCATATCATGGGGGGTTCCATAGGTTGGAGGACATTCACTGGCATCTAAAATTCCCAAACGACCAGAAGTACCTGCACCGCAATAAATTAATCGACCACCTTGAGAAAATGCTGTTACGACCTTATCCACCAGCCGTGCAATATGGGGTAATGTGGCTTCAACCGCAAAAGGCACTTTTTTATCTTCATTATTAATGACTTTTAGCATTTCAAGTGTTGAAAGTGTATCAATATGTTCACTGTGATGATTGCGACTTTCCGTGACAAGATTGCTAAGGTCAATAGCCATTATTACTCTCCAAATATTATTAATTATTTGATTAAGACAAAGAAATTAACTGCTTTTATACCACTATTATTGGTAATATTTTCAAAATCATTATAAACGGTACTCTACATGACATTTATTAAATCTATTTCGACCTTTATCAGTCTAATAACACTTTTTTGCTCATTTTCTTTACACGCTAATTTCGAAGAGCAAGATAAAAAATTATTTGAAGATACCCGCAAAGAAGCACTAAACCATAATGCACTCGCTCAATATCAGTTAGCCGAAATGTATTTACTGGGGGATGGCGTAGAAAAAAACCTGCTAAATGCACAGCTGTGGGCAAATGAAGCAATAAAAAGTGGCTATGCCGATGCCTATGCGCTCCTTGCTGACATTTACCTCTTTAATGCCGACCCTTATTTTAAAAGCTATTATGTCGAAGCAAAAGAGTTAGCCACCACTGCCGTTAATAAAGGAAGCATGAGAGGAAAAATCAGCTTAGCAACCGCGCTTATTGCTCCTTTATCTGGTGAAGTAGATTATCAGCAAGCGATGGTATTACTTGAAGAAGCCACACAAGCGCATCAACAAGAACTTGTTTATG
Organism: Proteus sp. G2675; assembly: GCF_963886535.1. NCBI lineage: Bacteria > Pseudomonadati > Pseudomonadota > Gammaproteobacteria > Enterobacterales > Morganellaceae > Proteus > Proteus sp. G2675. The sequence goes on along the minus strand of NZ_CAWPCB010000038.1, from coordinate 106,956 downwards.
CCCCCATTTGGTTAGGTATTTTATATAGTGGTATAGGTAATATTCCTGTCGATATGGAAAAAACCAATAAATTATTTGCACAAGCCAATGAAATGACATTTGAAGGATTTGCTCAAGCAATGGCCTCTTTTATGTTCTCAGGTCAATATCATATTATCGAGCCCAACAAACAAAAAGCAGATGCATTTATGAAACAAGCCTGTGAAGAAGCGAGAAAAGTTGGCAATGAATTTTATTGCCAACCAGAATTAAATTAACCGAAATTAAAGCTAATAAATGCCCCTAGCTCAGAAAAGGGATGGTTATGCTTATATCATCTCTTTTCTATTCATCTCGACGTGACACCTATTTTTTACAACGCCATACGGTATTCAATTACACCTGGTTTTTCAGCCACCCAATCATACAGACGTTGACCCCGTAAATTGGTTTCCTGTGTATGCCAGTACAAACGAGCACAATTACGTTGTTTAGCCTGTTGATTTACAAAATCGATTAATTTTTTCCCCACATGACAACCACGAGCTTCAGGTGAAACAAACAAATCTTCGAGGTAACAAAAATCACTTTCAGCCCAAGTTGAACGATGAAAAAGATAATGAACAAAACCCAGTATTTTTTTGCCATCTGTTGCAACAGCACAGTAAATCAGCTCTTTCTCATCAAAAAAGCGCGCCCATGTTTTTAATGTTATCTCTTCTGATAATTCAACGTTATAAAATTCCTGATAACTTAACCAATATGGTAACCATTGAGCATAATGCTCTTGCTCAATAAGTTGAACGGAAACTGCCATCGATATTGTGCTCATTTATTTACTTCCTTCTACTCTCATCAACGCGATAAAAAGATATCACTCGGCCTGTTATTGCTGTCATAGTACGTTTAATTCTGGCTCTTAATAAGGTACACTTTTTGTGTTTTTATAGGATCCACTTTATGAAACAGAAACCAACAGCTTATTTCCCTAACCTTGTATTAGAAGAAGGGTCTATTAGCTCACAAGTCTATTACGCCGTTAGAAAGGCTATTTTAGAAGGCGTTCTATCTCCGGGTAGCCGTCTACCGTCAAGTCGCACATTGGCTGAAATGATGTCGATTTCTCGCAATTCTGTTATTGCCGGATTTGAACGTTTAATTGATGAAGGCTATTTATTTACTCGTCGCGGGTCGGGCACTTTTGTTACGAATACCATTCCTGATAGCATTCATTCCAATCAGTGGGTTAAAACGCCCCTGCCGACGTCTTCATTGCATATCGATAATGAATTAGGAACACTTAATCCTAATTTGCAAAAGATGCATGCTTTTTGGCAACAATCACAACTAAATACCAATAGTCGCTTTATGTTTCATGTGGGTGTTGGGTGTATTGATCTTTTCCCCCATGAGCTTTGGGGAAGATTATTAGGACGAGTTTGGCGACACTCCAAAAAAGAACTCGCAACCTTTAACTCGCCAACAGGCTATACACCATTAAAAAAGATGATATGCCAATATGCCCAATCAACGCGTGGACTTAACTGTCAACCTGAGCAAGTCATCATTGTCAATGGCACACAGCAAGCGATTAATCTTGCTACTCGAGTGCTATTACAAGAGGGAGATACTGCTTGGTTAGATGATCCTGGTTATGACAGCGCTCGAGCTATCTTTACATCGTATGGTATAAAAATACACCCCGTTCGTTCAGATAGTGACGGTATGGATATTTCTCAAGCTATAGACCAATGCCCGCAAGCAAAACTAGTTTTCACCACACCTTCACATCAATTCCCTTTGGGTAATACTCTTTCACTTTCACGTCGTATTGCCTTATTAGAGTGGGCATCGTCCAATAACATGTGGATCTTTGAAGATGATTACAATAGCGAATTTCGCTATCACACTAAACCCATTCAAGCTCTACAAGGATTAGACAAACATCAGCGGGTTATTTATGCCGGAACCTTTTCAAAAATGATGTACCCAGGATTTCGTTTAGGCTTTTTAGTGGTACCTCCATCTTTAATTGACAGCTTTAAAGTCGCTAAATACTACACCGACTCTCATTCTGGTTTTTTAGAACAAGCAACATTAGCGCTATTTATATCTCAAGGACATTATGCTCGCCATGTTAGACGGATCAGAAAAGCCTGTTATGAACGTTATCTAACGTTAACCAATACGATAAAAAAGTATCTCTCTCACATTTTTCGTATTGAACCGACTGATTCTGGCATCCATATTGTCTGCTGGTTACAGTCTGGTTATACAGAAGAATATATTGTGAAAGAGGGACGGAAAATTGGGTTAGCCATACAGCCTTTATCGCGTTATTGTATTCAATCTTATCCTAAACAGGGTATATTATTAGGGTATGCCGCACACCATCCCTCTGAAATTGAAAAAAATATTATTTTGCTTGCTCAAGCTTTATCTAAATAAATAACATTTATTCTTATTTATCATTTTCACTATAAAAATCGAATAAGATTTCTATTTACCCTATTTTATTTTTGGGCGTGCAATAATAAACCCAAGCTGGCGGTACATTTAACATCACACGTTTTTTCTCTAAATGAAAATAACGAGATAATGTTTTTTCATATCGAGTGGTATATTGAAACAACACAAAACAACCTTGGGTTTTTAATAATTCGCTATGTACTCGCTTTAAGATTTTTAACCCTAACCTTCTGTTAATAGACAAGAAAGGCAACCCAGAAATAATCATATTATAATGACTATCTAACTTTTCAGCCGACGCTGTATAGATGGTTAAACGGGGATCATTAATCTTATTCAGCTCATTAGCGAATGCTGGCTCTATCTCAAAAACATCTAATACCGAGTTTGATGACATACGTTTTAAGATCTGTTGCGTAATCACCCCAGTACCCGCACCTAATTCGGCGATTTGGATATCTTGTTGCCAATTTAATTTATTGAGCATTTCATAACATAACCAACGTGATGAAGGCGCAATAGTTCCCATTGTAGTAGGAGACAGTACAAACCGCTTTAAATATGAATAATAGGTTGATAATGGAAAGTAGGTTGATAAATCCATCTTGCGCCCCCTAAAGCTTTTATCTAGATAAAATAAAAATCAGATAAAATGAAGTACATTCATCGTTATTTTTTATTTATGAATTTATGTCATCTCACTAATGACGGATTTCAGTATAAAGCTTGGAGCTATCTCTAAGTAAATACGTTTTTCTTATATATTACACTATTTTACATTTTTCTATTTTTATCATTGTTTATTAGACAAGAATATAAATTTATTTATCAAAAAAATGAAATAAGTCATAACGGAATCATCTTAATCTTTTTTATAAATGATTTGTGCTTAATGTTCACTTAATTAATGGCGCATTATTTTTAACAAATTCGTGATATTTGTTCGTTCTGTGGTTTCCTTTTGTTAACTCTATGCAGACTATTAGAAACACTTCTAATTCTTTGGTAAATAATCAATAAATTCACTTGCACCTCTCTCTATATTTTGTCAGGTTAGTGTGAAGTCTCTCACTATTCCTACAGACAAAGACAGGGTAATTACAATGAAAAATGTTGGTTTTGTGGGCTGGCGTGGTATGGTCGGCTCCGTTTTAATGCAAAGAATGGTTGAAGAACGTGATTTTGATGGGATAAACCCTGTTTTCTTCACCACTTCTCAATTAGGTGAAGCAGCACCTGCTTATGGCAATCATCGTAGTACACTGCAAGATGCTTATGATATTGATACGCTCGCCTCACTCGATATCATTATCAGTTGCCAAGGGGGTGATTACACCCATGATATTTATCCCAAACTACGTCAAGCGGGTTGGCAAGGTTATTGGATTGATGCGGCATCTGCACTACGCATGAATGATGATGCACTGATTATTCTTGATCCCGTTAATGGTCAACATATCCAAGATAGCCTCAATAAAGGCATTAAAACCTTTGTGGGGGGAAACTGCACCGTAAGCTTAATGTTGATGTCTTTGGGCGGACTTTTTGCTAACGATTTAGTTGAGTGGGCTAGTGTCTCCACTTACCAAGCCGCATCCGGCGCAGGTGCGCGTCATATGCGTGAACTATTGTCACAAATGGGTGCATTACATAACCAAGTGGTTAAAGAGCTAGAAAATCCAGCTTCGGCAATTTTAGATATTGAACGCAAAGTCACTAACTTTACTCGCAGTGGTACTATGCCGACAGAGCAATTTGGTGTTCCACTGGCTGGTAGCTTAATTCCTTGGATTGATAAACAATTGGAAAATGGCCAGAGCCGTGAAGAGTGGAAAGGCCAAGCTGAAACCAACAAGATCTTAAACACCGGTTCAAATATCATTCCTGTGGATGGTCTTTGTGTTCGTATAGGTGCATTACGTTGTCATAGCCAAGCATTCACCTTAAAACTGAAAAAAGATTTACCGGTTAACGAAATTGAGCAATTGCTTGCCCAACATAATGATTGGGTAAAAGTAGTGCCAAACGATCGTGAATTAACAATGCGCGAATTAACCCCAGCAGCCGTAACAGGCACATTAAGTACCCCTGTAGGACGTATTCGCAAACTGAATATGGGACCTGAATTTATTTCTGCCTTTACAGTGGGTGATCAGTTGTTATGGGGTGCCGCAGAGCCACTTCGTCGTATGCTGAAGATCTTAGCTTAAAACACAACGAATATTATAGATATAATAAACCCGCTAACCTATTGAATTAGCGGGTTTTGTTTGACTCAAGAAAACGTTATTAGATATCGATATTTTCTGCTTTTAGTGCATTCTCTTCGATAAAAGCACGACGAGGTTCAACAGCATCACCCATTAAGGTTGTGAATAACTCATCGGTCGCAATCGCATCTTTCACAGTGACTTGCATCATACGACGTGTATCTGGGTTCATGGTGGTTTCCCATAATTGTTCTGGGTTCATTTCACCAAGACCTTTATAACGCTGTACAGCAAGACCACGACGTGATTCTTTGGTTAACCATTCTAGGGCTTCTTCAAAGCTTGAAATCGCCTGACGACGTTCTCCACGCTCAATATAGGCCCCTTCTTCAATCAGGTTACCAATAATATCGCCCAAATTAGTAATACGTTGATATTCACTACTATGAATAAAATCGTAATCCAATTTATAGTCTGTATCGATACCGTAAGTACGAATGCGTAATACTGGCTCAAATAAACGATTTTCTTCGTTTTGTGTGATGGTATAGCTGTAAGTACTGCTTTGCTCTTCCGCGTTATTTAAACGGTTCACCAAGCCACTCATCCACTCTTCCACTTTCGCTTTATCAGAGAGATCATCTTCTGTCAGCGTTGAGTGATAGACCAAGCTATTTAACATACTCAGTGGATAGAGACGCTCCATACGACGAATAATTTTATGCGCAGCATGATAGTCGACAACCAGTTTTTCTAATTGTGCACCATGCATAGCTGGGGCATGTTCACTGACGTAAAGCGCTGCACCATCAAGTGCAATAGACATCAGATATTCATCCATCGCATCATCATCTTTAATGTATTGCTCTTGTTTCCCTTTTTTCACTTTATAGAGAGGTGGCTGAGCAATAAAGATATGACCACGTTCGATAATTTCTGGCATTTGGCGATAGAAGAACGTCAGTAATAATGTACGAATGTGAGAACCATCGACGTCCGCATCCGTCATGATAATAATGCTGTGATAACGCAGTTTATCTGGGTTATATTCATCACGGCCAATACCACAACCCAATGCCGTGATAAGCGTTGCCACTTCTTGAGATGCCAGCATCTTATCAAAACGCGCTTTCTCAACGTTTAAGATCTTACCTTTTAACGGTAAAATGGCTTGCGTTTTACGGTTACGCCCTTGTTTTGCCGAGCCACCCGCAGAGTCCCCTTCCACTAAGTAGAGTTCAGAAAAAGCAGGATCACGTTCAGAGCAGTCCGCCAATTTACCCGGTAAACCGCCTAAATCGAGTGCGCCTTTACGACGCGTCATCTCACGTGCTTTACGCGCAGCTTCACGGGCACGAGCGGCATCAATAATTTTACCAACAACAATTTTTGCGTCAGTCGGATTTTCTAATAGATATTCCACCAGCTTCTCATTCATCAGCGTTTCTACCGCTGTTTTAACTTCAGAAGAAACCAGTTTATCTTTCGTTTGTGATGAGAATTTCGGATCAGGTACTTTAACAGAAATAACCGCAATCAGGCCTTCACGAGCATCATCACCCGTTGCACTGATTTTCGATTTCTTATTAAAGCCTTCTTTATCCATATAGTTGTTTAGCGTACGGGTCATTGCGGTACGGAAACCAACTAAGTGAGTACCACCATCACGTTGTGGAATATTATTGGTAAAGCAATAAACGTTTTCTTGGAAACCATCATTCCACAGCATCGCCACTTCAACACCAATGCCATCTTTCTCTGTAGAAAAATAGAATACGTTTTGGTGAATAGGGGTTTTATTACGGCTTAAGTATTCAACGAATGCTTTGATACCACCTTCATAGTGGAAATGATCTTCGCGGTTATCACGTTTATCAATTAAACGAATAGAGACTCCTGAGTTTAAAAAGGAGAGCTCACGCAGACGTTTCGCTAAAATATCATATTGGAATTCAGTCTCACCTTTAAAGGTATCAAGACTTGGCCAGAAACGAACAAAGGTCCCTGACTTATCTGTTTCACCAATCACTTTTAAGCGATCGTCAGGTACACCTGAACGGTAAATTTGTTGATGAATTTTACCATCACGATGGATAGTCAGTTCAAGTTTTTCAGACAACGCATTAACAACGGAAACCCCTACACCATGCAGCCCACCAGAGACTTTATAGGAGTTATCATCGAATTTACCACCCGCATGCAGAACCGTCATAATCACTTCTGCTGCAGAAACGCCCTCTTCTTCATGAATACCCGTTGGAATACCACGGCCATCATCGCGAACAGAGACTGAGTTATCTGAATGGATAGTGACAATAATCTCATCACAGTAACCCGCGAGGGCTTCGTCGATAGCGTTGTCGACCACCTCGAAGACCATGTGATGCAGACCGGTTCCATCATCTGTATCCCCGATATACATCCCCGGGCGCTTACGCACCGCATCCAGCCCTTTTAATACTTTGATACTTGAGGAGTCATATGTATTCGACATCAACGTTTCTCGCTTTATTCCTATGGTTTAACCTCTATTTTGCCATGTTCTACGCTAAATAGCCTGCTATTTACATCTAGCATATCTTTAACTTGCCCAGAAGTGATTGCACTGACAAACACTTGAGCTTGCGTAGACTTTAAACGCTCGGCTAACAACTGGCGCCGATTTGCGTCTAATTCAGAAGCAAAATCATCGAGCAGATACAGGCATCTTTGCCCATTCTTACGAGTGAAATATTCACCTTGTGCCAGCCTTAATGCACACATTAACAACTTAAGCTGACCCCGTGACAACATATCTTCTACCGGAGTGCCGTTAGCACGAATACGTAAATCCGCTTTATGAGCACCTAACGAGGTATATGATAACACTTTGTCACGTTCAAATTGACGTTCTAGCAACTGTGCATAATCGGTTTCTTTATCCCATCCTCGTTGAAAACTGACTTTCAAGGTAAATTCAGGGAGAAATAATTGGCACGTTTCTTCAATATCTTTGGCGATATCTTCTGTATATTCAGCTCGCCATTGGCTTATCTGTTCTGTCAGTAAGATAAGCTCTTTATCCCAAGGTAAGAGTTGTCGATAAGACGACGCTTGCCTGAGTGCTGCATTACGCTGTTTTAAGACGCGTTTTAAATCTGACCATGCAGCAAAAAATCGAGGCTCATTATGAAAACAACCCCAATCGATAAAAGCACGACGATATTTAGGCCCACCATTAAGTAATGTGAACCCCTCAGGGGTGATTAATTGCATCGGTAATAACTTCGCTAACTCTGCAATTTTATGCCCATCGCTACCATCAATACGTACCGTACTGTTACCCTCGCGATCTTTACTTAAACCAATCGAGTAACCGCGACTTTCTTCATCAAGGCCACTTAAACGCCCATGTAAAATAAACGCATTTTCATCATGCTGGATCACTCGATTCGCTTGGGCACTACGAAATGCCCGTCCATGGCCTAATGTGTAAATCGCTTCAAGTATACTGGTTTTCCCACTCCCGTTTGGTCCTACAAGAAAATTAAAACCATCCGCTAATGGCAAATCAGCCTGTTCAATATTTCTAAAATGGCGGATCAATAAACGGGATAAAATCATATTAATCGTGATTACAAGCGCATCGGCATAACAACATAAGCTGCAGCTGCACTTGCCACATTCTCAACCTGTACACTTGAAACAGCATCAGTCAGTAATAATTTTACCTCTTCACACTTGAGTGTATTTAACACATCAAGAAGGTAGCTCACATTAAAACCGATCTCCATCTCTTCCCCCTGATACTGAACATCGACAATTTCTTCTGCTTCTTCTTGTTCAGGGTTGTTAGCGGTAATTTTTAATTGTCCATTAGTGAGGTTAATACGCACCCCACGGAATTTTTCATTCGATAAAATCGCCGCACGAGAGAACGCTTGTTTGAGGATATCACAACCTGCGATAACTGTTTTAGTCGGATTTTTCGGTAATACGCGGCGATAGTCAGGGAAACGACCATCAACCAGTTTCGAGGTAAAAATAAAGTCGCCTACATGAGCGCGTAAATTATTACTGCCAATTTGTAACTGTAATAAACTCTCACCACTGCCATCAAGTAAACGCATCAGTTCAATAACACCTTTACGTGGCACAATAACAGAATGTCCGGGTAAAGATTGTCCAATATCCATGGCACAGACCGCTAAACGGTGACCATCAGTAGCAACCGTGCGCAATTCCGTGTTTTCCGTTTCAAATAACATACCGTTGAGGTAGTAACGCACATCTTGATGCGCCATTGAAAACTGTGTGGATTCAATCAAACGTTTTAGAGTGGCTTGTGGCAAAGTAAATTCAACCTCACTTTGCCAATCGTCTAAATTCGGGAAATCAGACGCAGGGAGTGTCGATAAAGAAAAACGACTTCTTCCTGAACGAACGAGTAAGCGATCACCGTCTAATTCTACGCTGATTTCTGCTCCCTCAGGTAATCCGCGCCAAATATCAAAAAACTTACGCGCAGGAACAGTCGTTGCACCGATTTCATGAGATTGGCTAAGACTCACTCTTGCCATCATCTCCATCTCAAGGTCTGTACCTGTTAGCGATAAGGTATTCTCCGTCACCTTAAGCAACAGGTTGCCTAAAATAGGTAAAGTTGGGCGACCGCCTAAAGGGCCGCTGACTTGTTGCAGCGGCTTTAGCAGCTGTTCTCGTTCAATGATAAATTTCATAGCGCTAGGATGATAATGTTCTGATTAAGTTAGAAAAATCTTCTTTGATATCGTGACTTTCTTCACGCAGTTGCTCTATTTTTCGGCAAGCATGCAGTACCGTAGTATGGTCACGACCACCAAAGGCATCCCCGATTTCAGGCAAGCTGTGGTTTGTTAATTCCTTTGCCAGCGCCATTGCCATTTGCCTCGGACGGGCAACCGATCGGGATCGTCGCTTCGACAACAAATCCGCTACCTTAATTTTATAATATTCTGCTACAGTTTTCTGAATATTATCGATAGTAACGAGTTTCTCTTGTAATGCGAGTAAATCACGTAATGCTTCACGCACAAAGTCGATGGTAATGGCTCGACCGGTAAAATTTGCGTTAGCTATTACTCGGTTTAATGCACCTTCTAGTTCACGGACGTTAGAGCGGAGTCGTTTAGCAATAAAAAACGCCACTTCATCAGGTAACTGGATTTGATTTTCGTCCGCTTTTTTCATCAAAATCGCCACACGCGTTTCTAATTCTGGTGGTTCAATGGCTACGGTCAATCCCCAACCAAAGCGCGATTTTAATCGATCCTCTACCCCGTTAATCTCTTTAGGATAACGGTCTGAGGTTAAAATAATTTGCTGATTTCCCTCTAACAAAGCGTTAAAGGTATGAAAAAACTCTTCTTGTGAACGCTCTTTATTGGCAAAAAATTGAATATCATCAATTAATAGCGCATCTACAGAGCGATAGTAGCGTTTAAAATCTTCAATAGCATTATTTTGTAACGCTTTTACCATATCTTGCACGAAACGTTCCGAATGCATATAAACAACTTTAGCATTGGCTTTACGTTCCATAATACTGTTGCCCACCGCATGCAATAGATGCGTTTTACCCAGACCCGTTCCCCCATATAAAAACAGTGGGTTATAAGCTCCTCCAGGATTATCAGCAACTTGTCTTGCGGCAGCTCTAGCAAGTTGGTTCGATTTACCTTCAACGAAATTATCAAATTTATGCTTAGGATTCACATTAGAACGATAATTAAGTTCAGGTAACTGGGATTGCGGTTGATTATCCCAGCTTGGACGCACAGGCTGGCTGTTAGTCGGTGTGGAATTAACCGCGGGATGTGTCACGGTTTTGGGAACACTCTCGGTGGTACGTGCTGATACAGGTTTATTCCCCACTTCAAAACGCAACGAAGGGACATCAGAACCACAAAAGTCGACTAATAACGCATTAATATTATTAATGTACTTTTCTCTTACCCAATCTAACACAAAACGATTAGGTGCATACAGTGCCAGCGTGTTATCGCTTAGTTCTGCCTGCAAGGGACGTATCCACATACTAAATTCAGTGGCAGGTAACTCATCCTGCAATCGGGCAAGACAATGCTGCCAAAGCGAAAGTGACACGGCGGACTCCCCTCAAAAACAAGACTAAAAAATAAACAGGAAAAATGTGATTAAACACTTAGGTACACAACACCGTTCCTCTTCAATTCTTAATAAGGAACAACTTTGATGACCACGATTTTTACATCGTGCTTCACGATCGCAGACTGGTTGTTCTGATCGTGACGGGGGATCATATCGCAAAATGAAACGAAGATCCTCTTTCTTTTACACAGTTTTTATGGTTTTTATCCACAGGCTTACCTATTTGTGATAATTCTCCGAAATAAATAGGTAAGGGAGTTCTAGTGTACTTGAGTCACCCTATAAATAGCAATTGGGGATAACTTTCTGTAAGTAAATTTCTGCTCTTCTTATAAAGGATGATCAATTATCTGCATGATGATCCACCAAAGATCCTTGCGCTTTCACCCTGAGTCCGTATAATCTTGCACCCTGCGTGCTTGTACCAACAATTCGCCCTTTATCTTCCCTTTTTAGGGTGTCGATAAGAGCGAGCGTTGCGCATAAGTAAGGATTGATAATCGGGTTTGCTAAAAAAGACGACAAAAATCGGTACTTAAAACGTCATCTTCATTGACGCATTTGAGTGATTTTATTACAATCCCGCATCTTTCCATCATTGATGCTGCGATTGAAGTACTGGTTTGTTTATTTATTGCACTCCTGTCTGTCAACGCATTTGCTGAATCAGTAATAATATAAAGTAGGTAGAAATCGCTATGAAACGCACTTTTCAACCGTCTGTACTGAAGCGCAACCGTAACCACGGCTTCCGCGCTCGTATGGCCACTAAAAATGGTCGTCAGGTTCTGGCTCGCCGTCGTGCGAAAGGCCGCGCTCGTCTGACCGTTTCTTCGAAATAATAAAAGCTAACCATTCCGTGGTTAAGCTCGCTTTTCCAAGGGAGTTACGTTTGTTAACTCCCAAGCATTTCAATTTTGTTTTCCAGCAGCCACAGCGTGCGAGTTCACCAGAAGTTACAATTTTGGGTCGCCAGAATGAGCTGGGGCATCCCCGCATCGGTCTAACTATCGCAAAGAAAAACGTTAAACGTGCTCATGAGCGTAATCGGATTAAACGATTAGCCCGTGAATACTTTCGTTTACATCAGCATCAATTACCTGCTATGGATTTTGTGGTATTAGTAAGGAAGGGGGTAGCTGAACTTGATAACCACCAATTGACGGAAGTGTTGGGTAAATTATGGCGTCGTCATTGTCGCTTGGCTCAAAAATCCTGATCTTGCTGATTAGGGGCTATCAACTGGGGATTAGTCCTCTGTTGGGGCCTCGTTGTCGTTTCAATCCTACGTGCTCTCATTATGGTATTGAGGCATTGCGCAGGTTTGGAATGATAAAAGGTAGTTGGTTAACAGTGAAACGCATATTAAAATGCCACCCTTTACACGAAGGTGGTGATGATCCTGTCCCACCTAGAAAAAACGACGATAACAGAGAAAATTAACGATGGATTCGCAACGCAATCTTCTATTCATCGCTTTACTGTTCGTTTCTTTCCTGATCTGGCAGCAGTGGGAGGGTGATAAAGTATCACAAAACACCACCACTACTACTCAGGTCTCGCAACAAGCGGACATGCCAAGCAGTGATAGTCTTGCTGTGACTGGTAACAGCAATGAGCAGGCAAAATTGATTACCGTAAAAACTGACGTACTTGATCTTCGTATCAATACTCAGGGCGGTACTATCGATGAGGCTGATTTGTTAGCCTATCCCGCCGAGCTTAATTCAAAAACCCCTTTCCGTTTACTGGAAACTACACCTCAATTCCTGTATCAGGCTCAAAGTGGCTTAATTGGCCCTGATGGTCCAGATCAGAAATCTCGCCCTGTCTACAGTGCCACACAACAAGAATTTATCTTAGGTGAAAACCAAGATGAATTACGTGTACCTATGACTTTTGTGAATGAAGAAGGCGTGAAATTCGTCAAAACCTTTATTCTGAAAAAAGGTCAGTATGACATTGGTATTGAATACAAAGTTGAGAACCCAACAGATAAAACACTGACAATGAACTTTTATGGTCAGTTAAAACAGTCTGTTAAGTTACCAGAACACCGTGATACTGGAAGTAGCAACTTTGCGCTACATACCTATCGTGGTGCGGCTTATTCATCAGATGAAACCAACTATAAAAAATATAGCTTTGGTGATATCGAAGATAAAAACCTTTCTATCACAACCAACAATGGTTGGATTGCGATGTTACAACAATACTTCGCAACCGCGTGGATCCCAGCTAAAGATAGTCAGAATAACAACTTCTACTCTATCACTTTAGATAATAAATCTATCGCACTGATTGGTTATAAATCAGCACCTATTACTGTTGCACCCAATAGCACACAGGATATCACTTCAACATTATGGGTCGGGCCTGAGATCCAGTCTGAAATGTCTGCAATCGCACCACATTTAGACCTATCTGTTGACTATGGTTGGTTATGGTTTATCTCTCAGCCACTGTTTAAGCTGCTGAAATTCCTGCACAGCTTTATCGGTAACTGGGGTTTCTCCATCATCATGATCACCTTTATCGTTCGTGGTATTATGTATCCACTCACGAAAGCGCAATACACCTCTATGGCGAAAATGCGTTTACTGCAACCAAAACTGGCGGCACTTCGTGAGCGTATTGGTGATGATAAACAACGTATGAGCCAAGAAATGATGGCGTTATACAAACAAGAGAAAGTTAATCCTCTTGGTGGTTGTTTACCGCTGATTATCCAGATGCCAATCTTCCTTGCCTTATACTATATGTTAATGGGCTCGGTTGAATTACGTCATGCACCATTTATATTATGGATCCAAGACTTATCAGCACAAGATCCGTACTATATCCTGCCATTATTAATGGGTGTGACGATGTTCATCATTCAGAAACTGTCACCAACAGCAGTCACTGATCCGATGCAACAAAAAATTATGACCTTTATGCCGGTTGTATTTACTGTATTCTTCCTGTGGTTCCCATCAGGTCTGGTTCTGTACTATATCGTCAGTAACCTAGTAACCATTATCCAGCAGCAGTTAATCTACCGCGGTCTGGAAAAACGTGGGCTACATAGTAGAGACAAAAAATAAGGTCACATCAGGAAAAACCTCTTCTTTGGTTACATTCAAAGAAAAGTGACATAAAATAGTGAAGGCGGTCTAATAGGCCGCCTTCTGTTTTTTTATTTTTATACGATTAATGATTATTCTGATTAAGCGAGTTCACCATGCATAGCACTGATACTATCGTCGCTCAGGCCACACCTCCTGGAAGAGGCGGTGTTGGTATCCTACGCGTTTCTGGCCCTAAAGCGGCTGTTGTGGCACAAACTATTTTAGGCAAAGTACCTAAGCCACGTTATGCCGACTATCTTCCTTTTCGCAATGAAGATAACTCAGTGCTTGATCAGGGTATCGCCCTTTTCTTCCCTAATCCTAACTCTTTTACGGGGGAAGATGTTTTAGAACTACAAGGCCATGGTGGGCCAATTATTCTCGACTTACTCTTAAAGCGTATTCTACAAATTCCCGGTATCCGTATTGCTAAGCCCGGTGAGTTCTCAGAGCGAGCCTTCTTAAACGATAAACTCGATTTAGCGCAAGCTGAAGCGATTGCCGATTTAATTGATGCCAGTTCAGAGCAAGCGGCACGCTCTGCGATTAACTCTTTACAAGGTGCTTTCTCCTCTCATATTAATGAGATGGTCGAGTCCTTAACCAATTTACGTATCTATGTTGAAGCGGCTATTGATTTCCCTGATGAAGAGATAGACTTTCTTTCTGACGGGGTGATCGAGGGCAAACTCAATACGGTTATCAGTCAATTAGACGATGTTCGTGCGCAAGCGCGCCAAGGCAGCCTATTGCGTGAAGGGATGAAAGTCGTCATTGCCGGGCGCCCTAATGCTGGTAAATCAAGCTTATTAAATGCATTAGCGGGAAGAGAAGCGGCCATTGTCACCGATATAGCGGGTACGACACGAGATGTATTACGCGAGCATATCCATATTGATGGTATGCCATTACATATTATCGATACAGCAGGTTTACGTGAAGCCAGTGACGAAGTAGAACGTATTGGTATCGAGCGTGCATGGCAAGAGATTGAGCAAGCAGATAGAGTCCTCTTTATGGTTGATAGTACCACCACCGAGGCGACGACACCGGAAGAGATCTGGCCTGAGTTTATGGCTCGTTTACCTAGCACACTGCCGGTCACCGTTATTCGCAACAAATCAGATTTAACGGGTGAACCTGCCGAGATCACCTCGCAAGGTGACTATCCGATGATCCGTTTATCTGCCCGTGATGGAATGGGCATTGAATTACTACGCTCACACCTTAAAGAAGCCATGGGCTTTAACAGCAATACTGAAGGGGGCTTCTTAGCGCGCCGTCGTCATTTACAAGCATTAAACACAGCCGCTGAACACCTACAACAAGGCTATCAGCAATTGGTTTATGCCAAGTCAGGTGAGCTATTAGCAGAAGAGTTAAGACTTGCTCAACAAGCATTAAGCGAAATTACCGGTGAATTTACATCAGATGATTTATTAGGGCGAATTTTCTCTAGTTTCTGTATTGGGAAGTAACGACCAAACTTTACCTGCTATAGCGTGTAAATATTACTTTACCGGTTATAGCAGGTAATTATAACTCTACACGCTATAACCATTAAATCTTGATCTACACGCTATAACCGGTATATTAGATATTAACGCCTATAACCGGTAGAAGATGATGATCATAATTAATGCCTATCAACTCAGTGTGCATCTAAAAGATGTCCGATTAACAAAAAAACTGTCTCAAAGTAAAGTCGCCCAAAAAGTAGGGATCCGACAAGATACCGTGTCCAATTTTGAACTTAATCCTAATTCCACCAAACTAGAAACCTTTTTCAAACTGCTCTCCGCACTAAATTTAGAGATGGAAATTCATCCTAAAGATGCTAAAAATAATTTAGCACACAAAAGTGAATGGAAAGAGGAGTGGTAAATGGCGAGTCTTGATGTATATATGAATGAATACTATGTGGGCATCTTTACTAAAAAAAGCTCAGGTGCGCATTCATTCCAATATACTGAAGATTGGGTTAATCAACCAGGAAGTCGTCCCATCTCTCTTTCGATGCCATTACAGCTTCAAGAATATCAAGGAGACTGTGTCTATAATTTCTTTGATAATCTGTTACCTGATAATACTGAAATTAGAAATCGTATTGTGAGTCGCTATAATGCGAACTCAAATCAACCCTTTGACCTATTAGCGGCTATCGGTGCAGATACTGTTGGTGCATTAAGGTTACTTCCTAGTGGCAGTACGCCTGCGGATATCAAAAAAATAGAATATCAAAAACTCAATGATATTGAGCTTGAAAAAATTCTACTAGGATATAAATCCAATACTCCACTCGGTATGCTTAAAGAATATACTGATTTCAGAATTTCCATCGCTGGAGCACAAGAAAAAACAGCATTACTTTTAAAAGATAATCATTGGTGTGTGCCACATAATAACACACCAACTACCCATATTATTAAACTGCCAATTGGTGTTATTGAAAGTCATTCTTATACAATGGATTTATCCAATAGTGTAGAAAATGAGTATCTTTGTACCTTAATTGCCAAAGAATTTGATCTTCCCGTCCCCCACTGCTCTATTATTAAAACAAAAAATGTTAAAGCGCTTGCTGTAGAACGTTTTGATAGAAAATATTCATCTGATAAATCGTGGATAATACGTTTACCTCAAGAAGATTTTTGCCAAATTTTAAATATACCTTCTGCGCTAAAATATGAAAATGAAGGAGGGCCTGGCATTATCGATATTATGAAATATTTACTTGGCTCATCAAATGCCGATCAAGATCGTTTTCATTTTATGAAGGCACAAGTGCTATTTTGGCTTTTGGCTGCAACGGATGGACACGCAAAGAATTTTTCTGTTTTTATCAACCAAGAAGGACGTTTCCATCTCACTCCCCTTTATGACATTATGTCCATCTATCCCAATTTCGGAGGACGAGGACTTAATCCACGAGATGCAAAACTTGCTATGGGATTAAAAGCAAGCCGAGGCAAAAAATACGCAATAGAACAAATTTTTCCTCGTCATTTCTACCAAACAGCTGAAGCTGTCGGTTTCGATCCTTCATTAATGAGCGATATTCTTCGTTATTTTTATCAAGAAATGGACGATGTCATACAACGCGTAAAACAGCAATTACCCGAGGATTTCCCTTCTGAGATTAGCAATACAATATTAGATGGAATGAAAGCACGCGCTGTTAGATTAGCTAACATTTAGCCATTTACCTGCTATAGCGTGTAAATATCACTTTACCGGTTATAGCAGGTAAAAATTGCATATATACGATATAAAGTTAGGTAATGCTTTTTTCAAAAAGAGTGTCATAAATTAATTATTTTTATTTCTTATATTATTTATATACTCGATTTTAATTAACCTATTAATAATATATATCAAACAACATACTTGGTTATTTTTTATTTAACGATAAATCTAATAAAGCAATCGTTTACTTTATCTTTTTATTTTTCAATAGATAAATAGATTTCAGATAGCAAAAAAATTGTTATTTAAATGATGATGTTTAATGATCTAAATATAGTAAATCAACTAATGACAATGCTAAACTTCACCTTTAGTTAACAGGGTAAATATCCCCACTACTTTTAAGAGTCTATCGTGAGAACGCTTTATTTTACTGCGCTGACAACAGGCATTCTTTCTGCCATTTGGGCATTTGTTGCTAGCCAATTTGACTTATTAAGTTGGGCTGGTTTTTTAGGTTGCACGGCTTATTTCGCCTACCCTAAAGAAGGTTTTAAAGGCTTAGTCGTGACGATTGCGACTATTATGAGTGGTGTTATTTGGGCATTAGCGATTATTTATGGTAGCCAACTGTTTAATGATAGTGCGATTTTTGGCTACGCCGTCACCGGTGTAATTGCCTTTGTAATGTGCGTACAAGCTAAAAGCACATTACTGGCTTATATTCCGGGTACTTTTATTGGCGCATGTACTATTTTTGCCGCACAAGGTCATTTAACACAAACTATCCCTTCACTCATTCTCGGTATTTTATTTGGTTACTCGATGAAAATGAGCGGACTGTGGATCGCGAATAAATCACAGAAGAAAGCCATTTAATCAATTTACCTCACCATAAAAAAGCGGTAACTCTATAGGTTTTATTTCTAGAGCGCCGCTTTCTCTTTTTCACTACTTTCTCCAATGTTTCTCACAGTCCACTAATAAACTTTGCAATTGTAGTTTATGGCTATTTAGGTCAAAAAGGAGGCTAACCCATAAAAATGTAACGAGGAGTATCGCGATGACAACAACACAATCTACTGATTACAATATTATTGTCATGTCAGATCCACAACCTTGGCGTCTAGATCTAGATAATAATGACCCCAATAATGATCAATCCCGTTGGGAAACCACCGTAAAAAGCGTTAGAGACAGTATTCAAGCATTACACCGTGAAAAATCTTTTGCTTTTGGCATTATAAATGGTGACTTAACAGAATTTGGCCGTCGCTCCCAACGTGAGAGTTTTCGTGCACTGTTTGCCCCTTCACCTTTAGGATTTAATACCTATGTTGGACTTGGTAATCACGATTATCAAAACAATGTGGGTGACTGTGCAGAGCCGAGTAATGCCGATTACAGTATGAATGCCTGTGCAAGAGGCATGGTTTTTGATATGCACTACCGTATTGAAGAGTATCGTAATTATGCAACTTCAGGTAATTTTAGATACGATAGTAGCGAATATTCAGGTAGTAAGGCTTACTCTTGGGAATATGGTGATATTCATTTTGTACAATTACAAAATTATCCCACTTATCATGTGGTGCTCGATCACTGGTCAGCTTCAACCATTAATGTCACAGATTCTATTGATTGGTTAGAAAAAGATTTAATTCAGGCGCGAAATAGCAATAAAACCATCATATTAAACTTCCATGATGGAAACCAACACTTCCCAGAAAAATCATCTCAAGAAGAGCTGACCTTCTTTAAATATATGCTAGAACATTACGGGGTAAAGGCGGTATTTGTTGGGCATACCCATTATGTTGGTCAAGATAACCGTTATGGTGGCAGTGAGATCTTCGGCGATGTCCCAGTTTATAATAGTGGTGCGCTATTTAAAGGAGATTATTTAGCCGTAGAAATCCGTGGTACAGAATTATCTATCACTGTTTATAACGGCTTATCAGGTACACCTCAATTAATAGAAAAATGGAATTAAATAATTCTACGTCAGAGAAGGAGTCTCTTTTATGCATTTAAATCCGTTAAAAATATCAATAAGCCCTTCTTCACTCCCCTGCACTCAACCTTTAACCTGCATTGAATATGAGGACTTAAAGGATGGGATGTTAGATATGATTAATCGCAACAGTAATATATTACCCACTGTTGTGGATGAATTTAATCAACAAGATCCGCTTAATGCGCCTATTATGGTGGGTGAAGTGGTCGTGGGTCATATCATTGGTCTAATACCTGTTGTTGGGGGGGTACTTTCAAAAATTACTTCCGCACTTTTTGGCCTCATGAATAAAAATATGAAAGATAGCTCGTTAGCTGAGCAAATTATTGCCCATGTCTCTCGTATTATTGATGCTAAAATCACTGATAACAATATAAAAATCATTAAACTCACCACAGAAGGTATTAGCGACGTTTATCAATTATTTTCAGATTCTCTCGCTCGTTACCTTGACCCCAATGTGCATTATTCAGAAGAACAATTACGAGATTTACGGGAACAAGTTCTTAACCGTTTTGATGATGTGATTTCGACAATTATTGCTCAACAACCATTAGTATTAAATTTAGCACAATCAGCAGGATTGCCCTTTTATTGCCACTGTTGCGCACTTTTTGTCGCCGCCCATTGCGATATATTAACCAATAAAGAAAAACTTGCTCTGGAAGAGGATTATTTCAAAAATAATCTAAAAACATTAAGAAATAGCATTGATAAATTTAACGCCAATATTCATAAAGCGATTTATCAGCAGACCTCCCAAGTTTTTAAAGATGATTATAATAAATGTAATACTTTTTTAGTGGGTATCTATACTTCTGGTTTATCTTTCTATCAAACTTGGGTTAAACGTAGTTTTGAAATTGAATTTACAACCCCCTTTGCTCGTTGGAATAGCTTAGAGCTTTATGGAAATGACTATAGCCATGATCCAAAAATCAGTTATTACAAGACTTACGTTGAGATGGGAAAAGATATATTACATAGAACATCCATGCTACAAAGTATTGAATCCTACTCTCATATTGATGCAGTGATCCGTTTAAAACAGAACTACTTAACACCTGAAAAAGAGGTAGATAGTTTTCAATATGAAGGCTGTAATGGCGTGGCAGGAGATAGCCATGATGTTATAAAAAGCGACACATTTTTTACCCCAGACAGTCAGAAAGCCTATCTGTCACCAATGCAAATTTTACCCTCCGTTCGCTATATTTCTGACACACCTTGGGGAGGGTTAAAATATATGGTACTTGATGATGTTAACAATAATAGTTTTACTATCGGTCAAGGTAATCGAGATAATAAATCGTATCTTAATATTCCTGGCTACTGCTTTAATGGCGTAAATCTTTATTTAAGTCGTCACAATGGAAAAAGCTGTCAAGCTGACTCAGGAGCTTGGTTAACTGAATCTGCACCTATATTTCGTTTTTATGATGGTTATGCATCCTTACCTCTTGACACTAAAAATCATTTACCCACAGCAAAAAAGAGCTATGAACTCGATTTAAATCATGGATTTATGACTCAACTAAGCAAAGCTCAATATGGCTATAGTGATATGTTAGTGGGGAAAAATTGTATTTTGTTAAATCACGATGCCTATTTTTGCTTACCATCCGAAGAGCCGATTGGCAAAGTGGGTTTATCACAAAAAATCACCTTGTTATTACAGTGTGCAATTACGCAGGAACAATCGTTAGCCATAGTGGCAAGAACGGGCGATGCGACCCAAGGCACTATTATTGGTTCTGCTGAATTTAAGCTCACCACAGATCAAGATAATATTATTTATAAAATAACCCCATTACTTAATCATCCTATTTCCGATAATAAAAGTTATTTTTATACTTATCAAATTGATTTATCTTGTATTTTTAGTCAAGAAGATCAAAAAAATCTCTATTTTCATCTCTATTTCTTTGAGCCTAATACCTTGTTGGCTGATATGACTGTTTTATTCTAATGTTTTATTTCCATAAAATACCTAAGTGTAATATTGACTTAGGTATTTTTTATTCAATTTAATTGAAATTTTAACGAGATAGTTAAAGGATCAGATAAGTTATTAGGTTTCGGGCCAATTGGTTTTACCCGTTTTACCGCGGCAAGTGCAGCATTATCAAGAGATGCCACCCCTGAGGTCTGCTCAAGTACAACGGATGAAATATAGCCTTCATCGGTTAATGAAAAACGCACAACAACCAGCCCTTCATCTTGCATACGACGAGCTTGCGCAGGATAGCGCTTATGACGCTCAATTTCTCGGCGCAATAAACTGATATAGTGATTTTCAGACTCTCCCTGCCCAATACCATTTTCACTTAATGCACGACTGCTCCCTGCCAATGAACTCGCGGTATGCTGTGTTAAGTTTTCTGCTGATGGTTGTGATGTACTTTGAACTATGTTGTGATTTGTTAAATCAGGTAGTTTTATAGGTACTGTTTTGTCTACTACTGGCTGTTTTTTTACCTGTTTTATCGCTTTAGGTGTTATTGGGGCCGGTTGTTGTTGACTCTTTTTTGCGGGTTGTTTGGACGCTTCAATAAATTCACCGTTCTCACTTCTTGGTAGTGCAATAGGTGGTTGTTGTGACTCGATCTTTATTCTCGGTTCAATCATGGTAGTAGATTGTTTAGGTGGCGAAAACATCACCTGATAGACCGATAATGTATTTTGCTGTTGCTGATCAATATGGTGCGCACTTTCTGTCATAGACCATGAATTAAGTACCCAACTCAATAAACTGATATAAACTAATGATATCGCAATGAGCCAATAATAAATATTAAGTGGCTGTCTGACAGAAAGTGCCAACATAAATAAAACTCCTATTTTATCCTTGTATTAAAATTGGGCTGTTACACCTAATCGCAAACTTCTTCCTGGTGCCGGCATACCAGAACGGGTCAGCGGATCAATGTAATATTCATTTAATAAATTACTTCCTGTTATTTCAAAAGATAAGTTGGGGCTATATTGATAAGTTGCATAAGCATCAATAGTAAATACTTTTGCCCAACGCATCGGATTATTATTTATGCCAAAATAGCTATTAGGTAAATTTTCTTTAAGCCATTTCTCATCTTTATTTTCAACTTCTGATGAATAGAGCCAGCGACTACCTAATTCTAATTTATCATTTAGCCAGCGCGTGCCTAAATGTAGGTTAACTGAGTATTTAGGCTGCATTGAGGTGCGCAAAAATCCGCCAGGGTATCCCCCTGTCATACAGTTTTTAATACCCGATAATCCTGATGCATCAAGCTCATAAAAAGCATTTTCATCACAGACTTTATTTTTATGGCTATACACTAATGCGGTATCAAAGAAAATAAATCCATTATCAAACCGGGCTTGTAACTCTACACCTTCTAATATTTGTTTTTCTAACTGTCTAATTTGCCAATTAGCATCTCTATCAAATACATTTTCAATGTTCGTTTTAAAGTAATTAATTTTAATATCAGCGTGGCGCTCTATATTCAACCAATGCGTAAAATCAACAACCACACCAAACTCACTGCTTTTGGCACGCTCTGGCTTTAACTTAAAGCCATAATAGCGAGCTTTAGAGCCTGAAAAACCACTGGTATCTTCAAATAAGTTAGGTAAACGCAATTGCTCAGTATAACGGCCATAAAAACGCACCATATCGTTGGCATAAAGGGTGGCAGAGATTAAAGGGGAAAATGCGCCATGCTGATAGCTAGGCTCCAGTGCGTAGGGATCTTGAATATCTTCTGATAGAGAAAATGCCTGAGGATTAATAACATCTTTTTCAAAGCGATAGACTAACTCCCCCGTCACTGGATGAGGGACTTTTTCCTCCATATCAAGAAAACCATTAAGTAAAATATTCTTACTCTTAAGTAGTACGCCATTTTCATCAAATAACCAAAGGCTAAACTCTCTTTTCATCGGGATGGCTTTAGCGTTTTTTATTTGCATCTTTCCATGGTTATTACGAAGAAAATCTTCATGCTCCATATCATGCTGTATTCTCTGAAGATATGGCCTAGCAACCTGCTCCTTGATTTCCTCTAGCAAAGCGCCACCTTCAGGGTAAACTAAAACCGCTTGTTGAAAGTCTCTAATTTTTTTACTCAGCTCAGCAGAACTTCGGTAATTTTTTAACTCGTCAGGTAAAGTATCGACATCAATTTTGTTAACCGCGCGATAGAGTAAATACTCTTCTGGCGTTAATACTCGTCGATAAGAGATCAGATAACCGCGGATAGGGGCTGTTTTCTCGTAATTTTTAACCCTATTCTTCCGTTTATTATTTAAAAAGGTATCCGTCAGATGATAGTAATGATATTTACCGCCAATATTCATCGCAAACCAAGGTAATGGTTTCCAATCTGTGGCTAACGCTAAATTGACTTCATGACGTTGCCCTGCTCGCCCCTCGGTCACGAAATCAAAACCCATGGGAAGTTCAAGCTCATGACTATCTAATTTTTCCAATTGATATTGACCGGAAAAAGAAATAGAAAACTGAGGTGATAATTTAAATAACGATGAAAAATCAACACCATAACGATTATTATCTTGATATAGAGAAGCTGTATCTAAAAAGCCTGTATCAATAGAGGGATCCCACCTTGTATTTCTGCTAGCTCTAAAATCAACCATTTTAGGCTCTCTTGGTTTTCCTCCCCGAGTATTAGTATGTCCTAACGTTAAATTGCCCCATAAACGCAGTAATAAATCTGTTTTTTTATCTTCTGGTTTATATTGATAGGTTAATGTGCCTGCTTGTTGTGTAATATTTGCCAAAGGCCATTGATTAACTAAATTTTCTTGATAACGAACCCAACTTAATCGTGATGGCATAATATCGCCAAATAATAAATCGGTGTATCGATAATTAATGGAGAAACGATGCGTTTGTTGTGGAAATAGAATTCCTTTTACTAAAAAAGAGCGGTTACGATTAGATGTATTTGGTACTTCATTACCAGGTCGATAAATATGAGCAATAAAAGGTAAATAAGGCTCAAAATGTCTTTTCCCGTCCATTATATAAACAGAATTAAGCAATTGCTCATCTACTTTACTATACTCTTCTACATTTCTCTTTCCTGCAAAATAATTACCTTTTTCACGTATTGCATATGCAAAAAGTAAATTAAATTTTTCTTTCTCAAATCCTACACCTAAGCGAAATGAATAATCTTGAAAGTTTTCTATTTTACTTTTTTTAGGTGTTATTTCTAATGCAGGATCGATAATATAAGCATTTTGTTGATAGAATTTTGGATAATAACGGTACTCTTCAATCATATTAGTATAAATATCTTTATAGCCTGTGGCATTATTACTAATATCACCTTTAAAATTAATACCAAAAGACTCACCAATGGGCACAATATCACGTATATCTAATGTTTTAATGGCAACCCCTCCGCCAATTCCTGTTTTTATATTAGGATTAAGTGAAGGGCCTTTTTCTATATAGATACTGCTTATCAAATTTGAATCAATATAGTTACGATTAGATGCACCGCTATAACCACGATAAACCGTAATCGCCTGCTCAGTACCATCCACAGTAACGGGGATACGCCCTTGGCCTTGAATACCACGAATATTCGGATCCAATGCTCCTCCATTACGGGCTTCACCACTATAAACACCTATCGCGCTTTTAAATAAATCTGCAGGCGATACCCCTTGATAACGTTCAATAAGGGCTTTACCTAAATAAATATTAGCCACATCCTTTTCATAGACTTGAGCATAACCTTGTTGATCTTTTTCTAAATTATCTGCAACCTGAATTTGTCCAAGATCGGTTGTATTATCCTTCGTCTTGGAATAACTATTGAGAGAAAATAAGGAGAGTGAAACCATCATGGAGACTAACGTACGTTTGTGAAAAAGCACTACATGCATTGTGTTACCTACTTAATTAATAAAGAAGTCATGCATTAAATTAATTAAAATTGTTTTTCTAATTTAAATAAGACTTCATGCTGCTGATATTGATATAACCAATCCACATTGCTTAATCTACGGGTATAACTTAATTCTATTGCTGGATAAAAACCCCAGATAATAGGTGCTTTATTTTTAATAGTTGTTGTAAAAACAAAGCCATTATCTTTTCTTTTCTTATTTAATAATGGATTATAATTATTAAAACTTTTAAATTGATATTGTAAAAAAAGAGAAACATGCCAATTTTTTGGTAATAAGTAATAAACACCCGTTTTTATATCATATTGCTGATAATTTAATAAAGTATTTTTTTTACGACTACTATAATAGTTTAATTGATTAACTAATTGAACATTCTCTGCTAATGTATAGTAATAGCTAATAGCATATATCTGCTTATGATTATTTAAGTTTATTAATTCTTTATTATATTTCTTTATATAATAATTTATAGATAAATTAATAGAATGATATTTATTAATGGAGAAAAATAGCCCGGTATATACCCCAATAGATTGATACTCAAACGCCTTTTTAGGTGATTTTATTTCATAATAGGGGGATAAAGTCCACCGATAATCCTTTTTTTGGTACTGATAACTTAATTGAGTATATAAATGTGTAAAATTAGCTTGTTTATATGCAAAATAATCACGATAGCGTGCTGAAAAATAGCCTGATAGGGTATTATTAGCGTAAATAAAAGTGGGCTGATAGAAAGAAAAAAGATGACTAACCCCCATCGATGCTATAGGTTGAGCGCCTTTTCTGGTCATGATGACTTGCGTTGATTGCGAAACAATTTGCTCATCAAGATAAGGTGCATGATTAATATTATCATCATAAAAAAAACTGATTTGATAAAAACGCCTAGCTTTAAAATAATCGTTAAGCTGTTTCTGATAATAGATAATTGCTTGATTAATGGCAGGTGATAATCCCGATAAACGACTTAATTGATTTAGCTGGTATTGTGCTTTTTTATATTCTCCTTGAGAAAAGTAGAGCTGAATTAGGCCTGTTTGTGCCGGAATAAAATCTGCTTGCTGCTTAAGTTGCTGCTGATAATAAAATTCAGCTTGTAAGAAATTACCATTCTTCTGTGCTAATAGTGCTTGAGCATAATAGACTAATAAAGTTTCGTGTAATGGTAATTGCTGATAATTAACTAATAGTTTTTCCGCTTGATACCACTGCTGTTGCTGTAAATGATGATACAGTTGTTGACCTAATTGAGCGACCTTCTCTTTATTAAGTGACTCTTGATTAGGTTGTGTTGCCGCCCCCTGTGACGAATGAAATAAGATATTAATAATAAATAATGACTTTATTAGCCTTTGATAATAACGCATGGTTTATCCTTATAATAACAATAGATCTATTCCTTACAATCCGTTTTTTAAGGCAAAAAAAAACAGATAACCGTATATTTGATTATCTGTTGCTAAAAACTAGCTTAATGACCACTAATACCACGTATGTAAAAGGACTAAATTGTTTTTAAGCTCCGAACTTAAAACCTAACGTTAAGAGGCTTCTGCACTATCTGTTACGCTATCTGTTGCAGTATCTACTTCAGCACTATTTTTGCTTCCCCCAAAACCAATATCTTTAGTATGATCGGTGTGGAAGACGACAATACCAGCCAATGTTTCAGCATTTTCACCAAAGAAAGCCCCTTCAACAATACCGGATGTGGTATCTTCTTTTGCATCTGCAGAGAAGGTTACTTGGTTATTTGCGGTATAAATATTGCCACGTTCTAACTCGACAGTACGTAGGTTATTAGCCAGTGAACCACCAATTGTCTTTTGTGAAAAATCAACATCAAAAGTACCAGACAGTAAATTATCACCACTATATTGACTGATACCTGTTACGGTATAAGTTGCACTGTCTGTCGGTAGCGTACTAGTAACCTCTTTACCTACATAATAAGACTGATGAGTGATATCTGTAACAGAGGTTGTTTTTGCCCAAGTACCAAAATAGACATTGGCATCAGTCACCTGTGAAAAATGAAATACCCCCATATTACTATGGCTAGCTGGTGTATTTTCATTGGGTTGTATTGTATAAACACCATGGCTATCCGCCCCACCACTCATATTATTTGGTGTTAATGACGCAAAACCAATTTTTTTCCCTCCATATAGATTAGAAATACCGACACCCGGCTCCCCACCTGCTGATTGATGAGGGCCACGAGTCACGGGATCACTCGCCCCCACACTCATGGTGGTTAAAGGGCCACTTTGATTAGAATGGATTTCTGCTTGTGCCATACTCATGCTAGATAAAACAAATAGAGTACCCGTAAAAATGTTTATTTTTTTCATAATAACTTCCTTATTATTTATTACATAAGATCATAATTTATTATCACTAATAAATTATCCATGAGAGAGATATTTTAATTCTCTCTTTCTTACTCAATATTAAAACAAGGCAAGTACCTTTCTTGAGTTGACTGCCCTTTAATATTAAACATTCTTATTTTATTGTAAATAGATCTTTTAAAGCACGCTAATTCCCATTAAATACATTTAACAAAACAAAAATCATTTAACTTAATGTTTTAAATTATTTTTTATCATAAAGTTTAAATAAAACCTTTATAAACTTATGTTTATTTTTTGTGAGAGTGATCTCAGTTGATTATTCCTATTTATTTTAAAACTAATTAATATTTAATAGAGACTAAAAATTGAAATAGAATATTTATATTAAAAGAAATAAAGAAAGCTAATTGTTTATTTAATATCAATTTTTTCAGTAATTATTTTAATAAAAAGATCACGTTCTTTATTTTTAATATTACTATTCCAAATTACACCAATTTTCCATTGTGTGTATAACCCAGATAGAGGTAACAATGTGACTCTTTGTTTATCACAAATTAATTGCGCGCTTTTAGGCACTAATGCTATCCCTAATCCAGCTGCAACTAGCGCTAATTGGGTTTGAATATCTTGAGATTGCTGTAATAAACGCGGTGCTAGTTTATGCTGTTGTAAAAAAGCATGTATCTGCTGATACAGTTTTTTCCCTTTTTCTGGAGCAAGTAGAATAAGCCCTAATGAGTCGAAATAATGTAATGGGTTATAATCTGCCTCCAACACAGTAATATGTTGTGTTGCAATAGCTAACATCAGTTGCTCTTGTGTCAACGCTATCCCTTGTAAAGGGGGCATAACGGGTAAACGAGAAAAAGCCACATCAAGTTCACCCATTAATAATTTTTCTTCCATTTTATGAGAAGACATATCATCAATATTGACGCTAATATTTGGCTCAATTTGATTAAATCTCGCCAATAGTGAAGTAATAAAACTTAATGATGACAGACCGAATCCCGCATAAAGTGAGACTTTTTGTGGCTCAACTAATTGACGAGCTTGTTTTTCTAAAATATGGGATTCCCGTAATACCACTTGAGCTTGATTGAGTAAATATTGTCCTTCTTGCGTGAGCTTTGCACCATGGCGACCACGCTCAAACAACACGATATCCAGTTGTGATTCCAACGTTTTAATTTGTTTAGTTAATGCGGGCTGGCTAATACAAAGCTGTTTGGAGGCTTCACCAAAGTGCCCTGTATCAGCTAACACCACAAAAGCATTTAATAAACGTGTATCCATTATTTATCATCAAACCTATATTAGTTTCTTTTATTATTCTAACATAAAATAAATTAGTAAAATTAATATTAGGTGTTAATCTTTTGTCTGATAAATAATTATGCTCTTTTTATAATTATCTCTATTAGTCCTTGTTACCAAAACGAACGGAAATCGGATCTTGTTCATTACCTTGTCGAGTGGTGAGGATCTGATATAGCTCTGGTCTTCTGCCCGTTAACCAGCGTCTCCCTGTTGATTCAGGCAAAAGCGTTAAATCAATATCCGTGACGACCATATCGTCTTCTATCGCACAGCTTTCTTTTACAATACGTCCATAAGGATCGATAACCATCGCATTACCCGTTCTCACCTCTTCTTCATCACGCCCAACCCCATTACTGAAGATGATAAACATACCATTATCGTGAGCTCTAGCAGGTAACCAGCGCATTAGCCATCCTTTGCCATGTTCACCTTGAAAAGCAGCTTGTAACGCTTGTGGATCTTGCTGACGATTTTCCCACAACGCCATTGGAATAGGTTTCATGCTGTGTGGACTACGAGAGTGGGTTCCGCCAGTTTGATGAGGAGCCAATAAAATATCTGCCCCTAATAACGCCGTCGCCCGTGCGTTCTCAACTAAATTATTATCCCAGCAAATTAAAATACCCATTTTAATCCCCCATGGGGTATCAAATACGGTGTATTGATCTCCGCTACAAATAACCGGATGTTCAAATGCATGCAATTTACGATGTTTTTGTAATGAACCATCAGGCATACAAACAACCCAAGTATTATACAAATTATTATTGTTATCCCGTTCAATTAATCCAACACCAATAGCCATTGCATACTGTTGTGCTTTTTGTTTAATGGATTTTAATGATGCGCTATCAGCCAGTTTTTCACTTAATGCATAAACCTGTTGCGCCGGTAATTTAGGGACATGCCAGTATCCCGTGATACACATTTCAGGAAATACTAGAAGATTCACTTTTTCACTGGCAGCCATCTCAATAAACTGATGTATTTTGGCTAAATTATAATCTTTATCATTAGCCTTATGTTGTAGTTGTACGCTTGCAACACGTAATGTCGTTAATGGGTTCATAAACGGTTACCTCTACACTGTCTTATTTATCACCTTTTCACCTTTATTATCTAAACGTTTTTTTTGTCCAAAATATAATCAATTATTTTCTGTTTTTAATAACCTTTTGGAATGGAAAGGGATAAGCATCAGAAATGGCACGCTGTTATAGCGTTATTTTACGGAATAACACCCTAGTTTTCTGGCATCATAATAGTAATAAAAAGGAGTATTTATGTTGGCTAGAGCCTTGTTTATCCCTCTTTCATTCCCTTTACTCGCCTTATCTTGCTATTGTTGGGCAGGAAATGGTCTGGTGGATAGAACATGGACAGCTTCAGGAATGGATAGCTATAGTTATCGCCAAGCGCTAAGGCAACCAACGGTTGGCTCACGTTATACTCTTTTTAATATTACACCCGATATGCCAACGCCAGGTGGCACGAGTCCTGTTGGTACTAAAGGAATTCGCTATATTGCGATGAAATATGGCCCTTATGGGCAACCTGAACACTATAAAACCTACCAAGTGATGTTCTCTCACTATTCCACCACCACCACACGTAAAGTTCGTTATTTAGGTGAGTTATATACCGTTGTCGGTGATATTTATTTAATCGATCCTGCTGCTACCACCAATGAATGGCAACGCGGTCGTAGCCAAATAGTTGAAGAGTATTATGAGATTTTAGATACACATGGAAATAGGACAGGCAAAGGATTGCGTTTTAACCGCTGGGATAGACCTATAAATATAACAAATTGGTCTACATATTAATATATATTTAATTTCTCATCTTTTTATTAATTCTCTCTTAATGTCAATATTGCTTTCTCTTCTATAATAGTTTTTTTATTCTATAAAGCTTATCTAGAAAGCCATTGATTCTATATAAAAAAATGATAATACAACAAAGAATATATCTGTATTCTTTTGTATTTTTGTTTTCTATAAATACATAAAAACATTAAGGCTAAATTAATAAAAAATTAATTTCTCCTAAGGCAAAATTATATAAATAAAAATTTATATTTATCTTACTTAAATATTTAAAATAAACAGTTGCATATGAAAATTTTAGAATATTATTTCAAACAATTACGCACGCTCGCACAGCCAGATCGTGTTTATCTAAAAAATAAATTTATTCGTAACTTAGGTTATCAACCTAATTTTCGCCACCCCATGTCATTGAATGAAAAAATCAATGCACGTATGTTATTTGATAGAGATCCTATCTATACACGCTTAGCAGATAAAATCAGTGTCAGGGAGTATGTAAAAGAAAAGATAGGCGAAAAATATCTGGTCAAAATCCTTAATACTTATCGCCATCCAAATGAAATCGAACTTAATACACTACCTAACCGTTTCGTATTAAAATGTAATCATGACAGTGGCAGTACTATTATTTGCCTTGATAAATCTCAATTTGATTTGGAGATGGCAAAAAAGAAACTTAATTTTCATTTAAAGAGAAATCTCTACCACGTTACTCGTGAATGGCATTATAAAAATATCAGTGCGCAAATTATCTGTGAAGAGTATATCGACCTTTTTGATACTCAATGTCCGATGATCCCAACCACATGCCGTATCCACTGTTTTCATGGTCAGCCTCATTATGCGGAAATTGATATTTCGGATACAAAGGGATGCGAGTATATCAATGTTTATGATACACAATGGCAATTACAGCCTTTTACTTTAGAAGATCCCAATACCCCAGAATATATTGAAAAACCGCTACAATTTGACAATATGCTCACATTAGCCAACAAATTAGCTAACGGTTTTGCCTATTGTCGGGTCGATTTTTTAATGTCAGAAACCACACTACTGTTTAGTGAAATGACCTTTACCCCCAATGCGGGGCGCATTCCCATTAAACCAAAAGAGTGGGACTATAAATTAGGTGAACTATGGACACCTATTGCTTCATAGCAACTCCCTGAACTAACGAACGTCCCCTTTAAATTAGACTAGAAACGTCCAACTTTTAGGGGCTGTTCATTCAATAAATAAGGCTTAAAACACGCTTGATAAAGTGGAAACCCTAATAGTCAATTAGCGACTTACTTTTATGATGTTTCATCGCATACGTTAATCAGTGAGTCGTTGTGGATGAGTAAAAACAGTTGCTCTTCCACGGCGACAAAAACCCACCAGCGTCAAATTATATTGATTCGCCACTTCAACGGCGAGTGAGGTAGCAGCGGAAACCGCAAATAAAATTTCGGCACCACACATTGCTGATTTTTGCACCATTTCATAACTTGCACGACTTGATACTAATATTGCACCCTCTGTCCACTTTTGTTGTGTTTTTAAGCCAATCAACTTATCAAGAGCTACATGGCGCCCGACATCTTCGCAACCGCCTTGTAATTGCCCCTCAGGAGATAGCCAAGCTGCGGCATGAGTACATCCTGTTAGCTCGCCAATTTCCTGTACGGTTTTTAGTTGCTCAAGTGCGTTATCAAGCAAAGAGAGTGAAAATGTTTGTGTAAAAGGTAATGGCGCTATAGGGCGAAAAATTTCTGCTAATTGTTCTGTACCACAAATACCGCATCCGGTGCGCCCCGCCATACTACGACGTCGCTCTTTTAATTGCATAAAGCGCCGACTTGATAATTCTATTTGTACTTCTGTGCCACCATGGCAACTTTCAACGATTTCAATACTGCGAATTTCGTTAGAAGATCCTATAATGCCTTCAGATAAGGAAAATCCGACAGCAAATAACTCTAAATTTTTAGGGCTTGCCATCATAACAACGTGAGATATTCCGTTGTACACTAATGCAACTGGAACTTCGAGTGCAATATAGTCCTGCTCTGCTTGGTTAAGGGAGCCTTTGTGTTGCACAGTTGTTTGATCTATGCCAACAATTACACGTTTAGTTAACAAGTTTGTCGATTTTGTTTCATCCATAAGATGAATTCCTAATTTTATTAATACATAATAACAATACGGGTAAAACGATTTTACACTACCTATCAGGCAATGAACCTGATCCTATTAAGGATAATAGGAATAAAAAAACAATCAGCTCCTGTTTTCGTGAAGAAAATCAGAGTCAGTAAAAGCAATGTATGATGAGGAGAGACCCCATG
This sequence comes from Proteus sp. G2675, assembly GCF_963886535.1. Taxonomy (NCBI): domain Bacteria; kingdom Pseudomonadati; phylum Pseudomonadota; class Gammaproteobacteria; order Enterobacterales; family Morganellaceae; genus Proteus; species Proteus sp. G2675. The sequence continues at coordinate 74,053 of NZ_CAWPCB010000038.1, read as the reverse complement.
CAGGTCAGCAGAAGACAGTTCTTTAAGATCTGTGCTGGCGGTATGGCAGGTACTACAGCGGCTGCCTTAGGTTTTGCACCCGCTGTTGCGTTAGCAGGCTCACGTCAGTATAAATTACTGCGTGCCCGTGAAACTCGCAATACCTGTACGTACTGTTCTGTCGGTTGTGGACTATTAATGTATAGTCTGGGCGATGGCGCGAAAAACGCAAAAGAAACCATATTCCATATTGAAGGTGATCCTGACCACCCAGTAAACCGTGGTGCACTTTGTCCTAAAGGTGCTGGTCTCGTTGATTTTATCCATAGTAAAGGCCGTTTACAATATCCTGAATATCGTGCTCCCGGCTCAGATAAATGGGTAAAACTTTCATGGGAAGAGACCTTTGATCGTATCGCACGCTTAATGAAAAAAGATCGCGATGCCAACTTCGAAAAATTCAATAAAGAAGGTGTTGAAGTAAACCGTTGGTTATCAACGGGGATGCTTTGTGCCTCCGCAGCAAGTAACGAAACAGGCTTTTTGACCCAGAAATTCTCAAGAGCACTTGGGATGCTGGCTGTCGACAACCAAGCGCGTGTCTGACACGGACCAACGGTAGCAAGTCTTGCTCCAACATTTGGTCGCGGTGCGATGACCAACCACTGGGTTGATATGAAAAATGCCAACCTTATCGTCGTTATGGGCGGTAATGCGGCTGAAGCACACCCTGTCGGTTTCCGATGGGCGATGGAAGCTAAAATCCATAATAAAGCCAAGTTAATTGTGATTGATCCTCGCTTCACACGTACTGCGTCTGTTGCGGATTTCTATACGCCTATTCGTTCAGGTACAGATATCACCTTCTTATCGGGGGTTATCTTATATCTGCTCGAAAATAAAAAATATCAAAAAGAGTACGTTGAGGCTTATACCAATGCCAGCTTGATTGTGCGCGAAGATTACCATTTTGATGATGGTCTCTTTAGTGGTTACGATCCTGAAAAACGTCAATATGATAAAACCACTTGGAATTACGAGATGGATGAAAATGGTTTCGCTAAACGCGACACCACGCTTCAACATCCTCGTTGTGTCTGGAATCTATTAAAAGAACACGTTAGTCGCTACACACCTGATGTGGTCACTCAGATTTGCGGTACACCAAAAGAAGATTTCTTAAAAGTCTGTGAATATATTGCTGAAACAGCAGCGAAAGATAAAACAGCCTCTTTCCTGTATGCATTAGGCTGGACTCAACACACTGTTGGTGCACAAAACATTCGTACTATGGCGATGATCCAATTACTGTTAGGTAATATGGGTATGGCAGGTGGCGGTGTTAATGCTCTACGTGGTCACTCTAATATTCAAGGCTTAACAGATCTTGGTCTGTTATCACAAAGCTTACCAGGTTACCTAACCTTGCCTTCTGAAAAGCAAACATCGTTAGAAACCTATTTAGCAGCTAATACGCCAAAACCGACCGTCCAAGGGCAGGTTAACTACTGGGGTAACTATCCTAAATTCTTCGTCAGTATGATGAAGACATTTTATGGTGATCATGCTCAACGTGATAACGATTGGGGATTCTCACTATTACCTAAATGGGATAAACCATACGACGTTCTGCAATATTTCGAAATGATGGATAAAGGTGAAGTCAATGGCTATATCTGCCAAGGCTTTAACCCTGTAGCTTCATTCCCGAATAAGAACAAAGTGATCCGTTCATTATCAAAACTGAAATTCCTTATCACCATGGATCCGCTAAATACAGAAACATCTTGTTTCTGGCAAAACCACGGTGAAGAGAATGATGTGAAAACAGCAGATATCCAAACTGAAGTTTTCCGTCTACCTACTACCTGTTTTGCTGAAGAGAACGGCTCTATTGTTAACTCAGGACGCTGGTTACAATGGCACTGGAAAGGTGCTGATGCCCCAGGAATTGCACTGCCTGATGGTGAAATTCTCTCAGGTATTTTCCATCGTTTACGCCAACTTTATAAAGAAGAAGGTGGCGCAATGCCTGAGCAGGTGTTGAATATGACTTGGGATTACTTTGATCCTAATAATCCAACATCTGAAGAAGTGGCTCAAGAGAGCAATGGTAAAGCCCTTGTCGACTTAAAAGACGCTGATGGCAATATCATTTTGAAAAAAGGTCAGCAACTAAGCTCATTTGCTCAGTTACGTGATGATGGTACAACGGCAAGTGGCTGTTGGATCTTCGCGGGTAGCTGGACAGAAAAAGGCAACCAAATGGCTAACCGTGATAACTCAGACCCATCAGGTTTGGGTAACACATTAGGTTGGGCGTGGGCATGGCCTTTAAACCGTCGCATTATTTACAACCGTGCATCAGCAGATCCACAAGGTCAACCATGGGATCCAAAACGCAAGTTAATCGAATGGGATGGCAGCAAATGGACAGGTATTGATGTACCTGACTATAGCAATGCCGCACCTGGCTCTGATGTTGGTCCATTTATTATGCAACCTGAAGGTATGGGGCGTTTATTCGCTATCGACAAGATGGCAGAAGGTCCATTCCCTGAACACTATGAGCCAATTGAAACCCCATTAGGTACCAACCCACTGCATCCAAATGTTGTTTCAAACCCAGCAGCACGTGTGTTTAAAGATGACTGGGAAGAGATGGGTAAAGCAGAAGAGTTCCCATATGTAGGTACGACTTACCGTCTGACTGAGCATTTCCACTTCTGGACAAAACATGCGCTGTTAAATGCCATTATTCAGCCTCAACAATTTATCGAAATCGGTGAACGGTTAGCGGCAGAAAAAGGTATTTCTCAAGGTGATACCGTTAAAGTCAGTTCCAAACGTGGTTACATTAAAGCAAAAGCTGTAGTGACCAAACGTATTAGAACACTTGATGTTGATGGTCGCAAAGTGGATACCATTGGTATTCCGATCCACTGGGGTTTTGAAGGGGTTGCGGTTAAAGGCTTTATTGCTAATACCCTAACGCCATTCGTCGGTGATGCAAATACACAAACGCCAGAATTTAAAGCGTTCCTTGTTAATGTGGAAAAGGTGTAAGGAGATAAATTATGTCACTGCAATCACAAGACATTATTCGTCGCTCTGCCACCAATTCCCTTACTCCCGCACCACAAGTGCGGGATTACAAGGAAGAAGTGGCAAAACTTATCGACGTCACCACCTGTATTGGTTGTAAAGCCTGTCAGGTTGCTTGTTCTGAATGGAACGATATCCGCGATAAAATTGGTACTAACGTCGGTGTTTATGACAACCCAACGGACTTAACGGCTAAATCATGGACAGTGATGCGTTTCTCTGAAGTTGAAGAGAATGGCAAATTGGAATGGTTGATCCGTAAAGATGGTTGTATGCATTGTGCTGATCCGGGCTGTTTAAAAGCATGTCCTGCGGAAGGCGCTATCATTCAATATGCTAATGGTATTGTGGACTTCCAATCTGAGCACTGTATCGGATGTGGTTACTGTATTGCTGGTTGTCCTTTTAACGTACCGCGTATTAATGAAGAAGATAACCGTGCTTATAAATGCACCTTGTGTGTAGACCGTGTTGAAGTGGGTCAAGAGCCGGCTTGTGTTAAAACCTGTCCGACTGGTGCTATCCATTTTGGCTCAAAAGAGTCGATGATTAATCTTGCCAATGAACGTGTTACAGAGTTACAAACTCGTGGCTATGACAACGCTGGACTCTACGATCCACAAGGCGTTGGTGGCACACACGTTATGTACGTGCTTCATCACGCGGATAAACCCAACCTGTACCATGGTTTACCAGAAAACCCAGAAATTAGCTCTACGGTTAAATTCTGGAAAGGTATTTGGAAACCATTAGCGGCGGTTGGTTTTGCTGCTACATTTGCAGGTGCTATCTTCCACTACTTAGGTGTTGGCCCTAACCGCACCACCGAAGAAGATGAAGAAGCGGCACAAAAAGAGATGGAAGCATCTTCTAAAACACAGACCTCTGTGAATAAGGAGGAGCAAAAATGATGAAGAAGAAAGGTGATAAAATTCTTCGCCATACCGCATCAGAGCGAATTAATCACTGGGTTGTTGTGATTGTATTTCTATTCACAGCCATCAGTGGTTTGGGTTTCTTCTTCCCATCTCTGAACTGGTTTATGAACATTTTAGGTACGCCTCAACTGTCACGTTTACTTCACCCATTTGTGGGGAGTGCGATGGCGATTTTGTTTATCTTTATGTTCTTCAGATACCTGAAGTACAACTGTATTGATAAAGATGACTTAGTTTGGGCTAAAAATATTCATAAAGTGCTAAAAAATGAAGAAGCGGGTGATATTGGTCACTATAACTTAGGTCAGAAAGGCATTTACTGGGCATTATCTATCAGTTTGATCCTGCTGACGGTCAGTGGCATCATCATCTGGCGTCCTTATTTTGCTGAATATTTCTCCATTCCGGTGATTCGTATTGCATTGCTGGTGCACTCATTTGCCGCAATCTTACTGATTATTACCGTTATCGTTCACGCTTATGCAGCGTTTTGGGTGAAAGGCTCAATTCGTAGCATGGTTGAAGGTTGGGTGACTCGCGGTTGGGCGAAAAAACACCATCCTCGCTGGTATCGTGAAGTACTGGAAGAAGAGAAAAAAGAAGCCGAAAAGCAGTCACAGAAATAATGCACTAACGCTAATTTGCTGAACAAACGGAGGCTGACTGTTGCCTCCGTTTTTATTTTATTTACCCGATCATCTTCAAGCGTAAATAAACAAGAAATTGACTATATCCTTACCTGCTGTCATGGCTTCAAGTAAAATTTTGCATTATTCTGATGCCAATATTTGTAGGTAATACACTATGAAGGAAGATAGAACGTTATGAGTATTCGCATCGTTCCTAAAGAGCAATTAGGTAAAGAGCCATCAGAAAAAAGCATCAGCTTTATTCCACCGGTGTTATTCCCGAATTTAAAAAACCTCTACCAACGTCGTGCTGAACGTTTTCAAGCATTAGCCAAAGACAATCCTTTCGCTGATTATCTTGAATTTGCTGCCGAAATTGCCTTAGCACAAGAAAAAGCATTACATGATAACCCGCTTGAATTAGATTTAACCCCGTTACTTTCTCAACAAACGGGTATAGCGCCGTTAGATAAAAAGACCTTTAAGCGTAGTAAGCATTGGCATGCATTACTCGCCTCAATCATTGCGGAATTACAATCCGTTGTACCTGAAAGTGCTAAAATTGCCTTAGAAAATCTCTCTAAAGCCTCTGAAACCGAATTAGAAGAGATGGCAACAGCACTATTAAACGATGAATACTCAAAAGTTTCCGCTGATAAATCAGTATTTATTTGGGCGGCATTATCACTTTACTGGGCGCAACTGGCGGCAAACATTCCCGGTAAAGCGAAAACAGAATATGGCGAAAATCGCCAATTTTGCCCCGTTTGTAACAGTATGCCTGTATCGAGTATGGTACAAATTGGCACCACTCAAGGACTGCGTTATTTACACTGTAATTTATGTGAAACCGAATGGCACGTGGTACGTATAAAATGTACTAATTGTGAACTAACGGGCAAATTAAATTACTGGTCTCTTGATAGTGAAAATGCGCCAGTCAAAGCAGAAAGCTGTGGCGATTGTGGTAGTTATTTAAAAATTTTATACCAAGAAAAAGATGCTAACGTCGATGCTGTAGCTGACGATTTAGCCTCCCTTATTCTTGATGCAAAAATGGAAGAAGAAGGTTTTGCACGCAGTAGTATTAACCCCCTTCTATTCCCCAATGAATAATAATTAGGTATTAACATGACACATGATACGCGTTCACTTTACAGTCAACTGTCATCGATAGACAGTTTGCTCCATCAGGTTGACATTCAAACTTTAGTTGATGGTTATGGGCAGACCTTTATCGTTGAACATTTACGCAAACTACAAGAAGAAGCGCGTATCATTATTCGACAAAATAATCAGTTACCGCAATGGCATGATAATTGGGCGGAAGAATTAAAAAATCGTATTGCATTACAACGAAAAGCCGCCATAAAACCGGTTTTTAATTTAACAGGGACGGTATTACACACCAATTTAGGTCGTGCGTTAATGGCAGAGTCAGCGATTGAAGCGGTAAGCCAAGTCATGCGCTCTCCGGCAACATTAGAATACTCCCTTGATGGTGCTTCTCGAGGACATCGTGATCGAGCCATTGCCGATCTGTTATGTGAATTAACTGGCGCCGAAGATGCTTGTATTGTTAATAATAATGCAGCTGCTGTTTTATTAATGCTGGCCACCGTCGCACCAGATAAAGAAGTGGTTGTTTCTCGTGGCGAATTAGTTGAAATCGGCGGTGCTTTTCGTATTCCTGATGTGATGTGCCAAGCGGGATGTCGTTTAAAAGAGGTGGGAACCACTAACCGTACCCATCTAAAAGATTACCGTAACGCGATTAACGAAAATACTGGGTTGCTAATGAAAGTTCATACCAGCAACTACAGCATTCAAGGCTTTACCGCTGAAGTTGAAGGTGCACAACTTGCTGCGCTGGGTAAAGAGATGAATTTACCCACCGCCATAGACTTAGGCAGTGGCTCTATGACCAATTTGGCTGCACTGGGTTTACCTAGCGAGCCGATGCCACAGGACTATTTGCAACAGGGTATAGATTTAGTCACTTTTTCAGGAGATAAACTATTAGGTGGCCCACAAGCAGGAATTATTCTAGGTAAAAAAGCGTGGATAGAAGCCATCCAACATCACCCTCTAAAACGAGCGTTACGTGTCGATAAAATGACATTGGCAGCATTAGATGCCACCTTAAGACTTTATCAACAACCTGAAAAAATGATCAAGGATATCCCGACATTACGTTTACTCACTCGTACACAAACCGAAATTCATGATATGGCGCAACGGTTACTTCCTCATTTTCAGGCATATTATGGCGATAACTACCATATCACAATATCCTCATGTGCTTCGCAAATAGGAAGTGGCTCGTTACCGATTGAAAGCTTACCCAGTGCAGCCCTTACCTTTGCTGCCAAAGATGGGAAAGGAAGTCAATTAGATGCCCTTGCGGCACATTGGCGTAACCTAGAAAAACCTATTATCGGCCGTATTACGGATGGTCGCTTATGGCTCGACCTACGTTGTCTTGAGGATGAAAATGCATTAATACAGGCTCTATCACTATGATTTTTGCGACAGCCGGTCACGTAGACCACGGAAAAACAACATTAATACAAGCGATCACCGGTGTAGATACGACTCACTTACCTGAAGAGAAAAAACGCGGTATGACCATCGATTTAGGTTATGCCTATTGGCCACAAACCGATGGATCAGTCATTGGTTTTGTCGATGTCCCCGGTCATGAAAAGTTTCTTTCTAATATGTTGGCCGGTATTGGGGGAATTTCTCACGCCTTATTAATTGTCGCTTGTGATGACGGTGTGATGGCACAAACTATTGAACATACAGCTATCTTACGTCTTGCCGGTTGTCCTAACATCACAGTGATCCTCACCAAAGCAGATCGTGTAGAGCCACCACGTATTGATGAAGTTAAACAGCAGATAACCACACACTTACTTAATCTAGGTTGGTCAGCACCACAAATCTTTGTTACTTCTGCCTCAACGGGTGCGGGTATCGCGCCATTACGAGACTATTTAGTTACCCTACATCAGCAAGAGCAACAACACCCTCAATGGCATAAGCGTTTTCGCTTAGCAATTGATCGTGTATTTAGTATTAAAGGTGCGGGTTTGGTGGTCACAGGTACTGCACTTGCCGGGCAAATTGCGCTAGGTGATACTTTTTGGCTAACCGGTGCAGATAAACCGGTAAGAATTAGGGCATTACATGCGCAAAATCAGCCAGTAGAACAAGCTGGTGCGGGTATGCGCATTGCGATAAATATTAGTGGTGATGTCAGTAAAGAAACGGTTTCTCGTGGTGATTGGTTACTATCACAAGCACCACTTTATCCTTCACACAAAATATTAGTCAGCCTAACAGCTGATGAACCTATTAAACATTGGCAACCGGTTCATATTCATCATGGTACACGCCATATTACAGGACGTATTGCACTATTAAATAATACCGATGAAACACCGCTATTAGCAGAGCTTATTCTTGATGAACCCTTGTGGCTGGTGGATAACGATAGACTGATTTTACGTGATATCAGTGCACAACGAACTTTAGCGGCGGCCAAAGTGCTCTGCTTACACTCTCCTCGTCGGGGTAAACGACAAGCTGAGTTTTTATCTTGGCTAAAAGCACTTGATAAAGCCAACACGGTGAGTGATAACCTCGCACTCTATTTACCCAAAGGTGAATTGTTATTGACACAATTTGCTTGGGCACAGCAATTGACGGAAACTGCACTTGATACGCTATTAACCACCTTTGATGTTATTTCTATTTCCGGCGTCGTCATTTCGAAAGCCAATGCTGAACAGGCCAAAGCAAAACTATTACGCACACTAGAAGAATATCACCAGCAACATAACGATCAAATGGGTGTGGGTCGTTCCCGTTTAAAACGTATGGCTCTTCCCACTTATCACGATGAGCTGGTTTATCACTTAATTGATCAGTTACGCCAAGAAGGCGCTATTAAGCAAACTCGAGGCTGGCTACATCTACCAACACATGGGTTAGCCTTCTCAGCAGAGCAAGAGGCACTATGGCAGATTGCCAAAAACTATTTTCAACAATCAGAACCTTGGTGGGTTCGTGATCTCGCCCATGAAATGAAAAATGATGAAAAAGTCATACGAAGCTTATTACGCAAAGCCGCTCAACTAGGTCTTATTATCCCCATTATTGCCGATCGCTATTATACTCATGATTCGATAGAAAAATTTGCCGCTATCATCGTAAAATATAACGAAACTAACGGCAGTGTAACCGCAGCCGATTTTCGTGATGAACTGGCCGTAGGTCGCAAACTTGCCGTACAAATTCTTGAGTATTTTGACCGAACAGGGTTCACTCGACGTAAAAAAGATCTTCATATCTTACGAGATAAAGGGTTATTCTAACTTAACAGGTTACTCTTTATGATTGGCTGAATGTAAGCATTCAGCCAATTAAGGTATTCTTCGCTTGTCTTTATCAATAAACTTTTAATCACTATGCTCGGAAGAGATATGAAAAAATTATCAGGGCGTATATATCTTGCGCTTGTTCTTATTGCTTCATTATTTATTGTCTTTGAGAAAGCTTCTCTAATTTATACCGCACTACTGTCTGTCAGTGTTTATTTTATTATTTTTACGCTGTGTTTTGTTTTATCGTCCCGCGCGCTATTCTCAGCAATCACAACAGGGACACTCTTTATCATTATCAAGTTTATCAATCAGCTTAAAGTCCACTATTATAAAGAGTCACTGCTATTTTCAGATTTTAACCTTGCTTTTGATAGCTCAAATTTAGGCACCTTAACGCAGTATTGGGAAGCCGGTGTCGCGATTATTGCCATGGCTATTTGGCTAATCATTAATATGGTTACCGCGTGGCGTTTCTCCCGTAAATCACCTATTGCTACACGCCTAAGTAGCTTATTACTCATTATTATTGGCCTTACAACTATTCATTTTACAGTGAATAAATGGCAATCGGAGTGGGAAGGTACGCTTCCCGGTGGTCGAGGAACTGTGACTAATTTAATTATGTCGGGTTATCAAACAGCTTATCATCCCCCTTACTATGCACAAAGTGCAGACTACTTTATCGAGCAAGCCAACCGTGTGGTCTTACCGGAAACACAAACCGAGGTAAAACCCGATATTGTTGTATTACTACAAGAATCTACCGTAAACCCAACCATTTACCAATTTGATAAAAACGTGGATTTGCCCGATCTTTTTATGTTTAAAAAAGATGAAGGTGTCAGTGCCCAAAGCCCATTACGAGTACAAACCTTTGGTGGAGGAACTTGGCTTTCTGAGTTCTCAGTATTAACCGGTCTAAATACCGATGATTTTGGTGCGCGTAAAAACTCTGTGTTCTATTTTGTGGTTGATAAACTCAATGAAAGTTTATTCCGCCAACTCAAATCTCAAGGGTATTACACCGTACTGCTCACTCCCTTTAATCGTAACGCCTATCACGCGGGATATGCTTATGAAAAATTAGGGGTAGATGAGATTATCCAGCCACAAGAATTGGGTTATCCGGGGAGTTTAGAAGAGAATTTATGGACTATCCCTACCCAAGATATGATTAATTATCTAAAAGAAATCTTAAAAACACATACAGATAAGCCATTATTTATCTTTTCTTTAACTATGTATGAGCATGGCCCTTATAAAGGCTCACATAGTGATGATTATCAATTAGCTGGCCAAACAGAAAGCCCTGATGCACCGGGTAAATTTAGCCACTATATGGAAAAAATTATTGCCAGTGATCCGGCTATTGAAGATTTTTCTCACTTTGTCGCAAATAGAGAGCGCCCCACCCTGTTTCTTTATTTTGGTGATCATCAACCTAATATTGACCTAAAAAATTATCAATCACCTTTTAGTGATCCAGCACATATTACTCAATTCACCTTAAGGGATAATTTAACGCAAGGTGCAACCCTTTCTACTGGAGAATTAACGGATATTAATTTTTTAGGGGGAATGTTGTTAGAGCGCGCTCGTTTACCTTTATCACCTTACTATAAAGCCAATATTCAAATGCGTCATTTATGCCAAGGCAAATTAAATGATTGTGAGGATGAAAAATTAGTTAATAGCTATAAGAACTATATTTATGACAAATTAAACGTTGCCGGTGGCAAAGATAATTAATTTTCAAATTTACTGATAAAAGGTGATCGGGATTAGTAATCTGTAACAACACGATTATTGACTCGTCCTGATATTGAACAAAAAAGAGGCTGATAACTGGCCTCTTTTTATTTTAATGGTTATATCCACCGGGGCTAACTAATAGTCATTGTGATTATTCTGCGCAAAGGCGGCTAATAAATGTAAGGCTGAAGAGTAATAATCCGTATCCTTAGTTAAATCGACATTTTCAATTGCTGTTTTCATTGTCAGATCTCTTACCGCCATCATACCTGGCGTTAAGTTATAATCGGCGCGCTCTTTACCATCAATACTGATCCACGCAGGCGTCTTATCACGATCAAATTGTTGCCAATAATTCACAAAAGGTTGTAATGCGAGTTTATCTTGTGCCCATGCCAAATAAAGAGGAATGCGAATAGCATCAAAACTAAATCGTGCTGGCCATTTTTCACTCGGGGCAAGATGACCATCAGGGTATAAACTTACCCAATCACTTGGTAATTTATATTTACCAAAACGCATTTTTCTTAATAAGGATTGGCTATCGTTAATTAAATTTTTCCAGCGACTATCATGACTAACTCGATAGAAATCTTTCCATGCCGGAAAGATAAAATAGGAGGGGTTAATGATAATTTCTTCGGGGGTTTTAAAACCATTAATTCCCGGTAAGAGTACACTGTAGTTTTCTGTCTTCACTAAAGTGTGTTCAAGGATCGCATGCTGAATAGAATCTGACGCTGAAAGATAGCTTTCATCATGCCATTTTTCCCCAGCCTTTAATAATGCCCAAGCAATTAAAATATCACCATCTGTTGCATTATTAGGATCGGGTGTATGTTGATTATTTTCGGGTTCATAACGCCATTTAAATAAGCCAAGATCACCACGATACAGCGACATTGCCGTCCAGTGCCATAATTGAGCAAAGGTTTGGCGATCGTCACTCATAACCGCCATTAACATGCCATATCCTTGACCTTCTGAGTGTGAAATATTTTGATTAGCACTGTCAATGACACGCCCCTCGGGAGTAATGTAACGCGCTTTAAATTGTTGCCATCCTGCTTGGGTTTCTGTCGCTTGTGTCATTGGGGATATCATTAACATCACACTTAGTGTTAGCAAAAGACCAAGTCGATGAGTCAATCGAGATAACTGTCTTATGGACATTGTCTCTTTCTCCTTCTTTTGCCGACCGCTAAATGAACTCGGTCGGCATACTACTGATTATTGCAAAATAGCCTCAAAAAATTGTCATCACACTGTTATCGACTTCTTTTAGTGTTGGGCGATTATTGGCCATAGTTTGGGATAATACATCTTTTGCATATAACTCTTGTATCCAATGAGCGAACTCTTCTTTCAGTTCGCTATTATGTAAACCATACTCAACAAAGGCTTTCATATAACCGAGTTTATTACCACAATCATGAGATTTACCAACTAAGGTGTAAGCTTCGGCAACCTCTTTTCTCAATAAGAGATCAATAGCATCCGTTAATTGGATTTCGCCACCAACACCCGCAGGCAACCCATCGAGTAACGGCCAAATTTCTGCAGAGAAAACATAGCGCCCCACCACAGAAAGATTAGAAGGTGCTTGTTCTGGATTAGGTTTTTCCACAATACGACGAATAGGCGCCCAGTTACCTTGTGGGCAAAAAACACCTTGGCAATCAACAATTCCATATTGATGTACTTGAGTGAGTGCGACAGGTTCAACCATAATTTGGCTACGCTCTGTTTTTTGGAAGCGTTTGATCATGGCAGATAAGTTATCATGGCAAGGATCACAGTAGTGAGAATTTAATAGCACATCGGGGAGTAATACAATAAAAGGATTATCACCAATGACAGGGTGAGCACAACAAATGGCATGCCCTAATCCTAATGCTTGCCCTTGGCGAATTTGGATAATTTTTACATTTTCAGGACAAATAGAGCGAACTTCTTTTAATAATTTATTTTTTATTCGTTGCTCTAACATATTCTCTAATTCAAAGCTGGTATCAAAATGATCAGCAATTGAATTTTTAGATGAATGTGTCACTAAAATAATTTCTTCAACGCCCGCTTGTGCACACTCTTCAACAATATATTGAATTAAAGGACGATCAACTATCGGTAACATTTCTTTTGGAATGGATTTAGTTGCAGGTAACATACGTGTGCCTAATCCAGCGACAGGAATAACAGCTTTCATCATAATATACTCCTCAAATAATTATTTATATAAAAACAATACATTGTTATTAATTGAAAATGATTTTCTTTTATTTTCTTTTCTAAAAAACTCTCTATTTAAAATATAAGTATCCCTCTCCAGATAAGGAGATTTTTATTTATTAATAATGATTTTTATTTGAAATATAGTGTTATTTAATACTCTGAATAAAAACCGTATTTATTTCCTCCTTTCTCTTTTATTGCATAAAGCTTTTTATCTGCTGACTTTAATAGTTCAGATAATGTCTTGCCATCCTTAGGGTATTCAGCAATACCTAAGCTAATAGAAGGAACGATTGTTTTTTCTTTATTGATTTTTATCGGTTTTTCCATCCCTCGCCATAGCGATTCGATGATCTCCAATAACAATAAAGAGCAAGAACGTAATCCAGCAGGGAAAAGTACCGCAAATTCATCGCCACCAAGTCGCCCACAGTAAACCTGCTGGCGTTCTAAGGCTAATAAACGCTGCGCTATCTCACATAAAACATGATCACCAATAGCATGGCCATATTGATCATTAATCGTTTTGAATTTATCACAATCAATAATCCCAAGACAAAAAGATGAAGGTGTCGCAATATTTAATCGCTCCTGTTCAATTTTCTCAATAATACTTAGACGGTTAGCCATTCCAGTTAAAGAGTCAATATAGCTTTTATTTAATAAATCATTTCTTAACTTTACTTTATCCGTGATATCTAAACTTAAAAATGCATAATGAGAAATTAGATTATTTTTATCAAAAATTGGAACGATATTAATATCTTCCCATACTTCTTGTTTATTTTTATTTGGGTGTTTTGCCTCTAATCTTATTACCTCTTTATTATCACTAATGTTAGAAAACACATCTTGATTTTCATCAACTAAATAAAACAAGTTATATCTTTTATTTTTTATACTTTCAAAATTAATATGATTAAATTGGCAGTATTTTTTATTAGCGTAGATAATATTACCTTTTATATCTGTTACTATCATCATAAATACATAATTAGTAAATTGCTTTATTAATAAGTCATTAACAATATTATTATTAATTACTAATTCACTCATTTTTTCCTCCTATGCTTATCAATAAAGCATAGTTTTTATTATTTATTTGATGAACTATTCGCATAACGAAAAATAAAGGCATCTTTTGCATCTGTAGCTTGACGGTGCACATGCATTTTATCATTTCCCCCTTGATGAGTAAGCCAGCCTTCATATAGCCCTTCTAATACACTGGCACTCGCTGCACGCCAATTAGCTTCCTCTTCATTTGCTGAAAAATGTGGCCATGCACAGTGAACTAATAGCAACTCACTCATTGCTGGAGAGATAGTCACAAAGCCCCACTTAAACAGTGTTAAAACTTGATTAATATGTGATTCTAATGACTGGATATTTTCGCTATCAGGTAATGGGTAACGTTGAGCGATATCTTTCCCGATATCTCTTAATTTATTTTCGGCCTGCGTAATATCGTTATCACTAACTATTTGAAAAAATAATAGTTGTGTCAGATCTTGCCAACCGCTTTCAAAAGGTAACTGTAATATATCGCTATCATGTTGGTTCATTACTTATCTCCTTAATTATTTAGATAAAAAGTCTGGGGTGTATTTTAGATATAACCACATATTATCTTCAGCATAATCACCCGATGTATCATGAGATAAGCTGAGTCCTAATTCTGACTCTTTATTTAAATAATATTTAGCATCGAGCCCTAAACGATAGGTAATATTGGTTTCATCTTGCTCTTCATAACGAGATTTAATACGTGAGTCACTCGTATGACGTTTGTTTAACGCATTTTGCATATAAGCATGGGTTGGAAAATAATCACTCCCCTTTTGCTTGTAACTCTGTACCCCTATCGCACCATTTAGCGATACCTCTCCTTTTTCAAAACGACGGGTATAAGCAACAGGCAAAGAGACAGCGACATAATCTTGTGGGCTGAAGTACCCCCCATGCCCTAATGAGAAGTAATTTTGGTTGTTTTTAAAGTTCATATAGTCCACATGAACACCTGCTTTGACTTCTTGTTGCTCATCTTTGTAGAAGTTTGCATAAGAGCCAAGCCAAACTTTTACCTCTTCATTACTTTCAACACTTTTCCCTTGGTAGTTATAGTATCCCCCACCAATATAAGCACCGACTTTGCCATCATCCCATGCATATTGCGCTTTAGCACCATTACGCGTGACCTGTCCCCAGGTTTCTCCCGTTATAGGATCGGTACGTCCCATATAGGAAAGTAAGCTATCTTTAATCGCTCTACGCTCTGCGGTTAATGTTAACTGTCCATTTTGGCCAATTTTTGGTGAGTAAGTCAGTCCACCAACAATAGTGGAACTATCTTTATTCAAAGGTGTTGTTCCAACATCAAAACGTGTATTGTGATCAGATAAAACCAATCCTAATTCAACACCTGAAGCCCGCTGGCTTCCCGCATCATCTGCGTTTATTTTGTTCTTTTCATCATGATTCTCACTGTTTTTCGCAAAACGTTCAGCATGCTGCAATTGCCCCGAGCCAAAGCGATTAGCGCGCTCTCCAGAAGCCGTACCGCTGGTGATTGAAACGGGATTAATATTAAATTGCCAGCGCCAATCTTCACCAGGAACACTTGAGATAGAAATCGGTGCCGATATTTCAGTCAAATTTGATAATCCCTTATCACCATTACGATGACGAATAGCAATACCACCTTGTACCCAAGGAGATATCTGCTGCTCTAATTGACGAATGGAGCGTTGAACCGCAACCATCTGTTTATCTTCATTTATAGATCCAGTCATCACACTATTTTCACTCTCTAGTGCCATTAACTGCCCTGCTGCGGTATTCACCGTACCTGTTGTGTTATTTGTCGTTTGCCATTGTGCGCTACGCAATAACGCCAATGCCTGACGATTTTCACCGTTTAATTGCGCTACTTGTGCTGCTTGTAATAGATAAGCAGGTTGTGAAGATGTCGGTATTTGTTGTAACAGTGTTTTGGCTTTACGACCGTCTTTTTGCGCCAGAGCAACTTCAATTTGTGCTTGAAGTAATTTGCTATCTCTCCCTTGCTGTTTTTCAAGGTAAGAGAGAATTTTATTTGATTGCTCTGGCATAGATTGCGCTAAATACACACGACTTAAAGCCATTAATAAGTCTGGATCATCAGGACTTACCTTTAATGAGGTGACGAGAGTTTGATAAGCGGCTTTGATTTCACCTTTTTCCCGTAAACTATCCGCTTGCGCAACATTTGTCAGTATAGCTAAACGTTGTTTCTCGGCTGCTGGCGTTTGTTGCTGTAATGCGGGATCATTAATCAAGCTCGAGGCTTGTGCATAACGTCCTAACGCATTAAACACATTGATATGCCCTGCATAATTTCCCACGGAGCCTTTAGTCCCTTTAGCCAGATCATTTTCAATCAATTGCAGTGCTTCATCTTGTGCACCACTATTTACCAGTTTTTCAGCTAATTCCCCTACATCATTTGGATAATCAGCCACTTGGTTGATTAAAGGGCGCAGCGTATTGCGCATCGCAACGAGATTGCCCGTTTTATAGTAACGCTCAGCTTGTGTCAGTTGACGATAAAAACGCGCTCTCTCTAATAACGCTTTTTCCGCCTCAGTTTGTTGAGGTTGATTGTTCAGTAGGGTAAAAACTTTATCCCACTGTTTTTGTTCAACATAAAAGAGCGCTGCAATATAATTGGCATCACGTGTTTGACGACGTTCAAGTTGTAAAATGAGCTGATCCGCTTGCGTTTTATCACCTTCGGCTATCATTAAACGGGCTAAATCAAGGTATACCCAATTATTTTGCGGGTTTTTACGTTGTGCCTGAGTTAATAATTGTCTTGCCTGAGTGCGATGACCATTTTCTAACGCCTTTTGCGCATCACGACGTAATCTTTCTGATGGATCAGTATTTGCCGTTAATTTTTGTCGTAAAGATGCGGGTTGTTTTGCTACTAACTGCTCAGCTTGGCTGTTTTTTCCTTGTTGAATAAGCAAGTAGTAATATGCGGAAATAACTTTTTCATTTTGACTATGCTGTTGATATAGTTCAGATAATAGCTGATAAGCAGCAGGTAAATTACCTTGTTTGCGCAATAAATCCGCTTGCAATAAATGTGCTGATAATCCTTTTTCACCCGATGAGTGAGTTAAAGGTAATAATTTATCCAGTGCTTGCTGAGTATTACCTTGCTTAGCTTGTCGTTGCACTTCTCGTAATTGAGAATAAAAACCCGCATCCTCTGCTTGTTGTTTCCATTTTTGCCCTTGTTCCCCCCCTGACTGAGAGGCTTGGTTTAATAACTTTTGTCCGGTTGCCAAATCACCTGAACGTAGAGCCACATAACCTAATCCTGCTAACGCTTGAGCATCTTGACTATCGACCGTTAATGCTTGTTTAAAGTAAGTTGTTGCTTGCTTTAGGTTGCCTGTGTTTAGCGCTTCATAACCTGCTTGTCGGGCATTACCTTGTATTGCTCCTTGGTAATGCTGTGCAATAGCTTTATCGTTAGGATTAGTTTGTAGATAAGATTGATACAGCCCTTCATCATCAGGACGTACATTAAGCCATAGTAAGGCTTGTCTTAATCCATTTTTCGCCGTTTCATCACCAGAAATCTTACTTAAAATAGCAATCCCTTCACGGCGAGTTTCTTCGTTATAAGTTAATGTTAATCCTAATGCTTTTTGTGTTTCTTTATTATCTGGCATCCGCTGAGCACGTTGTTTTAACCCAGCAATCGCTTGTGGCAACATTGCCGGTATTCCAGCCATAGTTTGATAATATTCAAGTGATAGCGTATCAGGTGGTTCATGTGTGACAAATAAGCGCTGATAGGCTTTTATTGCCTCTTCATGTTGCCCTTTTTGGGCTAATTCTCTCGCGTAACCCAATTGCTGTTCACTAAATTGAGATGAGCGAATATTTTTTAATCCCGCAATACGCGGATCTTGAGGTGCAATCCGTGCCAGTTTTTCACGCCAATAGCTGGCTTGTTTTTCATTTCCTTGTTGCGCAGTAAAAAAAGCCATTAAATACAGCGCATCTTGATTATTATTTTCCATGATCAGCACTTTTTGTAGCGCTTCAATGGCTCGTTCATCATGCGCTTTTCCATGCCAGTAATTTGCTTGCTCTATTAACGAGCTGACAATATTCGCATCTGTTGCATTAGCAAGCGTGGAATGGGTAACGCCTAATAAGCAACTGGCATAAATCACTTTAACAATCATATTAAGTGTCTGTTTTTTCATTTTATTCCCCCTATTTATCAACATGACGCTTTGATATTTCACTCAGGCGACGCGTTGAGCGGCGTTGTAACCAGCAATAAACCACGCTCCCTGTTAGCGCACAAAAACCGACTGCCAACATGCCAAGCAAATAGACATGTCTGGTGCAATACCAAAGAAATTGCTGTAATAGAGGCAGGTCTCCCTGTGAAAAATGTTCTCCTAAATGGAAGCTCATCACCGTATCTTGACCACTAATTAAAGTCAGATCCCCTTTAATAGCGGCATTGACATTTGCATGGTTCAAATCACCAATGATGTTTTTAATTGAGTCATTACCTTTTGCAGTCACCAAAACAACCACACGATCTTTAGCCCAAGGAGAGATAAAACTCATCATTCCCCGCCAATCATTTAACAGAGCAAGATAATTTGCCGCATCACTACTTGGTGATAATGGATCACCGGCTAACCAACTTTTAGCTTTATCTATCAATGAGGGAGATTGGATCTCAAGTTGGTTATTTATAAAAGAGAAGGTTTTTTGTGAAAAAGCACTTGGCAAAAAGCCGTTACTACCTAACTCTCCAATCGCCAAGATATCTTTTTGTGCTAACTGATTTTTTTCTAAGTCTTGCGCACCAAGAAAAACAGAAATATAAGAAACAGGTGTACCGGTTGAATAGCCCGATCTCGCCATTAAATTAACTAACGTATATAGCTCTTCAGTTGTGGGGTTTTCTGGCAATAATAATGTGGTTTGAGAAAAATCTGCCCGGCGACTAAATGGGAACGATGCACCTGAAAAATAGGCTAAATTAGGCATTCTGGAATAGTGCCACGTATTTTTGAATTGTAAGGTTGATTGCGGATCAATACGACTAATCAATCCTTGGCCATCCGTTAAAATACAGGGGGCATCATCATACTCATGTAAATCAAAATAGAATTCTAATTGATTTTGACTGTAGATTTGTCGTGGATCTAAATAAAGCGTACTACTTTGCTGTGCACTCTCCATCCCTAACCACTGTCTTAATATTCCTAATGGCTCTGAACGAGAAGGATATAACGCACCAATAAATTGATGGTTTAAAGAGGCAATTAACGAAGAGCGACGGCTATTTATTTTATCTGAATGAGGAAAAACATATTGCAGATCTAAAGGTAGCGCATCTCCATCCCACCAAAAGAGATCGGGTGAGACACGAAACGAAAATTGATTAGGAGCATGATTTATTCCTTGGCGAGTAAAATCATCACGACCATGAGCTATCTCACCCAATGTTACAGGATGATTGGTATTTAACCAACGTGGGGCATCATAATCCTGACGTACCGGAATATGTTGAGCAGCAACCGTTAATTGGTCATTTGGTGGCAATTTGCCACTATTTAATGCCCATGCAGCTTGACGTAATGTTTTTTCATCATCACCGCTAATCAGTAATAATTTAAATACGGGATCAACAGGGTTATCGACTATCGTGAGCTGCCCATTTTTTCCTGATGGTAAGGTAATACCTGCAATAGTCTGTCCGGCATAACCAATTAAAACACCATCGCTATCAGGTAGTTGATTCATTAATACAGGTAAATCTATTTGTTTAATATCATGACTAAAACTACCAAACCAAGAAGCAGCAATAGCGGCAGCTGTTACCTGCCCATTATCTGGTTTATCGGCTAAAACAATAGGTAATGAGGTCGCTGTCATTCTGTCAGGATCAAAGAACGGTAGGGGCAGTCGTTCCAAGCTATACCCGCCATTAATCCAACGACCTCGATAATTTAATGATGAATCGGGCGAAATCACCAAACTTAACTCATCAGCTAAAGGAGGAATACACTGCTTTTCATCTAAAGCATCGCGACTGGCAAGGCGAAAACTCAAGTTGTTTACATTGGTCAACATCATTTCAGGGATTTCTAACATATACTCATGTTCTTGCTCACCTTCTTCTAAAGGCAAAAATCCCATAGGTTGACCATTTAGCATCAAATGTAACGTTTGATCGGCTTGCACTAATCCCGATGAAGCTTTCACTTTCATGGTGAGTGTCGCACTATCGATAAACAGATCATTTGCCATACGAAATGTCACGCCGGATAATAAACGTCGACCGGATAATACTATTGGTGATGGACTCCCCATCTGAGCTAATGTTAACTGCTCTTCAATATTACGCGCCTCGGAGAGTGCAACATCATCAAATAGTTGCGTACTTACTGTGGGTTGTAGTGGCGGATGAGTATAAGATGTTGGCTCTGGTAATACTTCACCATCTAGCTCTAGCATTCCTGTTGTCGCATAGCAAAAATGAATACTCGCCATGGCAATAACCGTCAGACTTAGTATTGATGTCAGTTTCTTTTTCATACCTAGTCATCCCCATTAATAGATTGCACAGAGAGAGAGGTTTTTGCTCTTTTTACCGGTGCTTTTACTTTTTGACGACGACCAAAGAACAACTCAAAAATACAGCCAGTGATAGCACCTAACTCTTTTAATGGTTTGTCTTGATATTGTGTTTGATGAACCCAAGCATCTGCTCGACCAAAGATCACCCGTACTAACTTACGGCGTAGATTTAAATCCATTGGTAAAAAAGCGAGACGTAACTGGCTATTTTCTAAACTGACCATTTCCACAGGAAGCGTAACAACATCACGTTGCACCATTAACGTAATGCTATTAACAGTACGCTGGCGTAATTCAGCTATTTTATTAATCGCAATACGCACTCCCCCCATAGAAATATCTTCGGTGGTAGTTTGTAATTCAGCGCCATCATCAAAATGTAAAGTGATAGGAAGTGATGCCTTAATGCGGGTATTTTTACGAATTTGGCGTGTTTCTTTACCTACTGCGATCGATGCCAACACAATAAATAAACTATAAGTTGCCCAAACCAAATTCAATACAATGACTAAAGGGTCGATGCCTTGAAAATCATTTAATAAATAACGAATGATGACCCATGAAATACCCATAACTAGAAGTAGCGCAGTAATAATCAAAGGGCGTACCGTTAGATAATCCATATAGCTTTTATCAAGCAAATCGCCTTTATCAGTGACATTAAATTTACCTAATTTAGGCGAGACTAAACTGAGCAATGTAGGCAGTACTAAACTAAATGCCATCACTGTTTCATAGATTTCTCCCCAGAAAGAATAGCGATATTTACCAATATTTCGTGAGTTTACATACACCGACATAATTAAATGTGGTAATGCAAAGGCAAAAATCATACTGGCAGAAGAGGCGATAATATTGAGGTTGAATAACATAAACAGTAAAGGTGCGGTTAAAAAGATAATCCGAGGCAATCCATACTGAAAATGCATCATCGCATTGAGATAACATAACCGCTGAGGAAACGTTAAGCCACGGCCTAACATAGGGTTATCAACACGAAAGATTTGTGTCATTCCTCTAGCCCAACGAATACGTTGATTAACATGTAATGCTAAACGCTCTGTTGCTAGACCTGCAGCTAAAGGAATATCAATAAATGCCGAATTCCAACCTAAACGTTGTAATTTTAATGCCGTATGGGCATCTTCTGTGACTGTCTCAACCGCAATACCACCAATTTCTTCTAGGGCGCTACGACGCATTACCGCACATGAACCACAGAAGAAGGTTGCATTCCAATTATCATTACCTCGTTGAACAGGGCCATAAAAAAGTGCACCTTCGTGAGGGCCGTTTTTGGCGGCACTTAAATTACGTTCAAAAGGATCGGGTGAATAGAAATAGTGTGGTGTTTGCACCAAAGCTAATTTTGGATCTTCAAGGAAACAGCCCACCGTTGCCTGTAAAAATATACGGGTGGAGATATGGTCACAGTCAAAGACGCAAATAAGCTCACCATCAGTTAATGCCATTGCGTGATTTAGATTACCTGCCTTAGCGTGATCGTGCTCTTCACGCTCAATATAAGTCACACCAACATCATTGGCGAATTGCTTAAACTCTTCACAGCTACCATCATCCAAAAGATAAACTTTCATTTTATCTTTTGGATAATCAATACTTTGTGCGGCTAAAACCGTATCACGCACCACATCTAAACTTTCGTTATATGTGGGTACATAAATATCCACTGTTGGCCATAACGAGATATCTTTTGGTAATGGCGCTATTTTTCTATTTAATGGCCAAGCTGTTTGGAAATAACCTAAAACTAAAATAATCCAAGAGTAGATCTCAGCCAAAAATAATCCTGTACCCAATATCCCTTCAATAGAGGTATTAAAATTAAGTGTGTGGGTTGCTCGCCAATACAGATAACGTGTAGACATTAACAATGATAAAAAAATCATTGTTAATAATCGTTTTTTTGATTTTTTAGAGCCAATAATAAATAACAGCAGAATATTAATTATACCAAATATATATTGTTGTTTAGCACTCATTGGCATAACAATAAGCGAAAACATTGTTATTAATAAAAAAGCTGTTATTAATAGTTTAAATAATTTATTCATAACCCCGTACCTTGCCATTGCTATTATTTTCTTTTTTAAGAAAAAATTCATTTTTGGTACGATAGACCAATAAAATTTTTTAAAAAAAGAAAATACCAATAGCTATAAATTGACACAAGTCAATATCATTTATATATAAGAGCTTGTTTAATTAGCTGATGCAATAAATGAAAATATCTTTTGCAATGAGAGCTTTTCATTTACTTGGCACTTATCTGTGGTTTTTTTTTCAAATAACTGATTATCTAGCAAACACTTACTTTGCTTATTAACTCTATTTTTTTCTTTTACTTCCGAGGCTAAATCTTGTGAATAAGAAAGAGAAGTCGCTATATTAGCTGTTTGTTTTTGTCTCTTTTTAACTTTAGATATATTCAAGAATTCTTCATTATCTCCTGATAGGGAGTCTTTATTATCCTGTTGATTTATAACACTATTGCCAATATTACAGGCTATATTACCTGTCGTTTGAGAAGAGAAATCTTGAAAAGTAAACCCCTCTTCCTGAAACTTATTTTTTAAATTATCTATATCATCATACATAATATGAACCCTTAAATAATCGCACCTAATACCTTGTCAAACAATTAAAAACCTCACCAAGATAAGGATACAAAAACAATTTAAATAAGCTTATTTAAAAGCTAACACCTAAGAGGTGCAGGACAACTTTCATTTATTTATACAAACCTAAATCATGCAGAGTAATTTTACTTGTAAAATATTTCATCTAATAAAAAAGACACTGTCTAATTGTAAGTAATGATTATTTAATTTGAATTGTATAATTATTTTAATAGGAAATACAACGCCTTCAAAATAGCTATTTTTCGCTCAGCTTGTATTTTATTTTATCTAACTGTGTATTTTTACTTAATACAATGTTAATGAAAAACACAAAAAAAAAGTCTCTTTTTAACGTAAAAAAGCAGGTTAATTCCCCATCTAATAACGTAATAAAACTAATAACAAATTGTATAAATTTTATAAAAATAAAATCCTGTAATTATTACCTTGTAATATAATTTATTCTAAGAAGAAAAAACATTGAGAAAAGTAATATGAAATTTTTCAGCTACTGATCTTTTTTAAATGTAAAATATGGCTCACAAAGCAAAATGCGATGTTGTTTTTTTGTGTTGATCATCATCAAAAAAAGACACATTTTTATAAGCGAAAAGTGTATTTTTTTCATAGAGTAGCTAACACATTGTCATGCTATAAAAAGAAAATAACTTTATTTATTCAGACCCATTAAGATAATCTAAAAAAAATAACTTAAAAGAGATGATTTAATAACAATATTCTTTATTGTTTATTAATAGGAAAAACAACTATCATTAACCATAAAATCAGGATAATTAACCAAGATTATATTTTACGTATTAAATAATATTGTTAATAATACTTAATAAAAAGAATAAATATACTAGATACGAATACATTAATTAACTTTAACACTATAATAACAATGAATCTTTAACTGACTGATTTATAATAAATAATGCACACCTTGTAGATACTATTACTATATACAAGTATTAATACGTATATTTTTGTTTTTTTATATCATTAAATAGCACTTAACTACGTTTTTATACTAATAAAAATACATCAAATAACAACCATCTATTTTAGATATAATGTTAACGATAACATTTTCGGAACCACTCCTTTTAAGAGTATTCCTATCATATTAATCCATATTTTCTTTATTAAAATCTAAAAACTAGTCATTTTATGATAGTTTTTTTCTATTAAAAATGGGGTTAGAAAAAACGTTTCACCTCCTGACAAGATCACAAAATGCGCTTATCTACGATTGTTTCTATGCTATCTTTAATAAATAGTGATAAATCTTATAATCTGTGGAAGTAATAGACAGAGAAAAAACGCATTAACTGAAGTGATGACCATTAAGCACCATAGCTTCTTCTCTATTTAATTAAGCTACGGATTACATTTACAGGATAACTAAGAGACTGATATGTATTATGGTTTTGATATGGGCGGCACAAAAATCGAGCTCGCCGTTTTTGATAAAGATCTTACTCAAGTATGGCAAAAACGTGTACCAACGCCAAAGAATGATTATCAAGCTCTATTAAATGTTTTTAAAACACTCACTTTAGAAGCTGATAATGATTTAGGCTGTAAAGGAAAAATAGGTATCGGTGTTCCTGGCATCGTCAACGCAAAAGAAGGAACTGTATTTACCACCAACGTGCCTGCTGCCAAATATAAACCGATGATCCACGATCTGGCTAATATTCTTGAACGCCCCGTCAAAGTTGAGAATGATGCTAACTGTTTTGCCTTATCAGAAGCATGGGATCCTGAATTTCGTCATTATCCTTCAGTACTGGGTTTAATATTAGGTACGGGTGTTGGCGGTGGTTTTGTCATTGATGGCAAAGTACTCTCTGGTAAAAATGGTATTGCCGGTGAAATAGGTCACATGAATCTTAATGTAGATGCTGATAATGTGATTGGTGAGACCATGCCAAAAATATTGTGCGGTTGTGGTAGAAAAGCCTGCTTTGAGACTTATTTATCTGGTCGTGGTTTTGAACGTATGTATAAAGCCTTTAATGGCTCACCACAAAGAGCGGTGGATATCGTTGCACAATATTATCAAGGCGATGAACAGACCCAACAGCATGTTGACCGCTATATGAAAGTATTAGCCATTTACCTTAGTAATATTCTGACTGTACTTGACCCACATTTAATTGTTATTGGTGGCGGTTTATCACAATTTGACGCACTGTATACCTTATTACCGGATTATCTCTCACATTGTGTATACGGTAATACACAAATTCCAACAATAGAAAAAGCACGTTATGGTGATGCGGGTGGAGCAAGAGGAGCTGCCTGCTTAAATTTATTAGACTGAATATAATAGAAGAAGAGCCATCTAACAGAAAGGCTCTTCTCTTTACAGTAGATTCATAAATAAAGGTCATCACCTACAATAAAGGCTTATCGTTATGGATCGTCTCTGGCTAAAAAGAAGAATTTATATTCTCAGTGGTTTAACTATCCTTCTTTTCTTATTACAAATTATAGGGAGCCTCTTCCCAGTCCATCTTCTTCAATATGGTATTATTCCAAGAAGCAGCGAAGGTTTATTCGGTATCTTTATTTCACCTTTTATTCATGGCTCATGGTCTCACCTTTTTAGTAATTTATTACCTTTTCTTATACTTAGCTTTTTATTGATGACACAGTCATTACGAGAATATTGCTATTCAAGTATTTTTATCATTATCATCAGTGGGTTATTAGTTTGGTTGTTTGGGCGTAACGCTATTCATGTCGGTGCAAGTGGGTGGATCTTTGGATTATGGTCACTGCTAATTGCCCATGCTTTTACTCGCCATAAAATTATCGATATCCTCATCGCCTTATTTGTGCTGTTTTATTACGGCTCTATGGCTTATGGATTAATCCCCGGGCAATTAGGGGTTTCTACAGAATCACATATCGCGGGCGTTATCTCTGGGTTGCTTTATGCTTGGTGTGCAAGAAAAATCATTCGTCGGAAAAGCCGTGTAGTAGAAATAATAAAATGAAATAATTACACCATCATTTATCAATAACAAGTTGATAAAATTGATATATTAATACCAATATTTACTTTAATATGCATTTTTATAGGAAGAATTGAACTAGAATTAATCTATCTCTAAGTGAATGTTTAAACCAATAAGCGAGCCTATTATGAAAAAAATACTAGTTTTATTAATTGGTAGTACATTGGCTTTTGCATCTCAAGCCAATTCAAACCAACAAAATAGTGGTGGTTTTGTTGCCCCACAAAGCGCTATCACCACCACAGAGCAAGGTGGATTTAAAGGTCCCTCAATTAGCGAAACCACCGTTGCTAAAGCAAAAACACTTTCAGATGATACTTGGGTTATCTTAACAGGTAAAATCACCAAAAAAATTGGTGATGAGCTTTATGTTTTTGAAGACACAACAGGTGCTATTAATGTTGAAATAGACCAAAAAAGATGGCGTGGTCAAACCGTTACGCCTGAGAATACCGTAAAAATTGAAGGTAAGATCGATAAAGAGTGGACAAGTACTGAAATCGATGTAAAACAACTGAGCATTGTTAAATAACTATACTCTTTAAAAAGACACATAAAGATTAAAACATTATGTGTCTTTTTATTTATTCCCTTCTTTTATCCTTATCCATTAATACTTCCTCCATCAATTATCATCGGATTATGAACAATATAGCGCCACCGTTTTATTGTTAGCTTTGTCACAAAAGCTTTTTTGATTGTTTTTATTTTAAGTAAGAAAAAATACTTAAATTACGTAATTATTAAATATTTTTTATAAAAAAACAAAACACATCAAAAAATGACGGCTATAATTTGATAAATTACTATACCGCCATAGGAGGATGTATGTTTAAAAAATATTTATTAGCAATTTCTTTATTAGCATTATCCAGCGGTACTACTTTAGCAGCTAACCCTATTGCTAAATTAAAAGTCACAGGAAGGATCAAGCCTCCGACTTGTACTATCAATAATGAAGAGCAAGAAGCCACAATCATCTACAACTTTGATATCACTCCAGGTCTTTTCCCTGAAAAGGGTGACTTAAAGTTAGCAGGTCAATCAAAAAACATTGTTATTTCTTGTGATTCAAGTACTTATTTAGCTTTTGTTGCAACAGATAATAGATTAGGGACACAGAGCCAAGAAAGTGAAGCCTTCTTTGGTTTAGGTCACTATCAATTTAAAAATAAAGATGATGGAAAAAATGCAGAAACAAAAGTAGGCTATTACACCATCAATATCAGCAATGCCACTGTCAAAAAAGAAGATGGTAGTAAGTTTGAAAAAGCTTATATCAAATCTAACAACGCCACGACATCAGTTCCTAATACATTAATTCATAAACAAAGTGAGTATGGTTGGGCTTTGCCTGGTAAGACATCTGTTGCAGGAAAATCTTTTGCTGCTGACTTTGAAGTCAAACCCGTCATTAATAGCCAAATGAAAAAAATCGAAGGCGAAGCTGAATTAGATGGCTTAGCCACTTTGACATTTCAATTTGGTATTTAATATTAATAAAGTGTAAGGTATTTAACAATTACCTTACACTTTTTATTATATGTTTTTTCATTCATTATAATAAGACTCGTATTTAAATACTCAAACAAAGAAAGTAATTTATTAATTATCTTATTTTGATTTAAATAACATTTAATGACTATCTTATTAAGATTAAAATATTTAATTCTTATCTTTTTTATGCATTTAAAGTTTATTTAATTATAAATACTATTTTTTATTTTTTATCAGCGTATAATTATTTGTAAGGTATTCTTATTAAGATAATAATATAAATAAGCAACTTAAAAAGTTGAGAGCATTTTATTATTTTTGAAAAAATAAAGTGCATTAAAAAGGTATATATGTATCGAATTAAGATATATATATACTTCCACTGGAGGATGTATGTTTAAAAAAAGTTTATTAGCTGTTTCTTTACTTGCTCTAACAAGTAGTGTTGCCTTTGCTGCTACACCTACTGCTAAACTAAAAGTTATCGGTACTATTCAAGCCCCTACTTGTACAGTTAATGGGGAAACAAGTGAGACTACTGTTGAATATAAATTCGATGTTAGCCCAGGCCTTTTCCCAGCAAAAGGTAATCTAACATTAGAACCAATTTCACACAACATTACTGTTACTTGTGATGCTAGAACCTATTTAGCTTTTGTTCCTACAGATGATAGAGCAGGTTCAGAATTAGAAGCAAATGCGGCTAACTTTGGTTTAGGTACACACCACGAAACAAACAAAGAGGGTGAAGCTGTAGATACTAAAGTAGGTTTCTATGGTATTACCATGAAAAATGCGACAGTAAAACCAACTGCTGATGCAGAAGAAGCTAAAGTTTCTGTATTCTACAATGGTGCTGTAAACAGTTCTCAAAGTCTTCAAAAAGAAAAAGTGTTTGCGTGGGCTAAAAGCTCTAGCGATTTCTCTGCCGGTGAAGTATTTGCAGCTGATTTCGAAATCAAACCAACTATCAATAGTGAACTAAAAAATAGCGGAGGTGAACCTAAATTAGATGGTTTAGCAACTCTTGCTTTCCAATTTGGTATCTAATTTAATTAAATTAATCTAAATTAATTTAAAATAGAATGTAAGAAATTAAACTAATTTCTTACATTCTTATTTTCCACAAAAACAACCTTCTCGATAATATCAAAAAAAAACATCAAGAAAAAAACCTATATTTTAGGTATAAAATATAGAAACTCCATCAAATAAAGAAAATCATTTTCTGATAAATTATATTATATTTAATCTTTTGTTAAATTATTAATGCGAAAAATTTAACCAAGGGTGTTAATATTTATATATACGAGTATAATATATAAATGCAATCTTATTTAGATGATTTTTATATACTTTGAGTCACTCTAAAAACTTGAGATTTTTATTATTTAAAATCAAACGATATGAGAGGTTATAAATAATCTTTTTAAGATAGTTTTATATCGCTCATGGAGGATATATGTTCAAAAAAAGCTTATTAGCTATTTCTTTACTTACTTTATCAAGTAGTATCGCTTTCGCTGCGACACCAACCGCTAAATTAAAAGTAAGTGGGGATATCCAACCACCAACTTGTACCATCAATGGCGAAACAAGTGAAACTACTGTTGAATATACTTTTGCTGTAACTCCTGGCCTTTTCCCTGCAAAAGGTGATTTAACATTAGAGCCTCAATCAAAAAATATTGTCGTAACTTGTGATGCAAAAACCTATCTAGCTTTTACTCCTACTGATAATAGAGCTGGGACAGAAAAAAAAGAAGGTGATTCTTATTTTGGTTTAGGCAGTTATAAGATGGCAGTCGATGGAAAAGAGGCTGTTGATACTAAAGTAGGTTACTACACAGTTTCAATGAAAAATGCCACAGTAAAAGAAGATTTGACTAGTGAAGAAAAGAAAGTCTATGTAATGGATTCTAGATATAGCAGATCTACTTCTAAGACACTAGTAAAAAATGATTCATTAGGTTGGGCTCGTAGTAATGCTAATGATTATGCTGACGGTCAAGTATTTGCGGCAGATTTTGAAGTCACACCAACCATCAATAGCGCACTAAAAAATAGTGATGGTGATGCTAAGTTAGATGGTTTAGCCACATTAACATTCCAATTCGGAATTTAATTAAAAAAAACGTAAGAAATCATTTGGGTTTCTTACGTTTTTATTTAAATATTTTTATAAATTATCAGATATAGAAAGTCTTTTATTAATTATCTTATATAGACTATATATTTTAGAGTAGCCGATTTGATATAGAATATAAAAACCCATTTTAAAATCACCAATTAAATTACAAGACTGTTTTTTATTTTCTATAAGCGTATAATTAATTAAAAATTATTATAAAGGTCGAATTAGTTAAATACATCAGAAAAAGAAACTACACTAGCTGGCTTTAGGTTATTATGAATATTATAAAATCTTTTTATTTTACCTTACCATTTTTAAGTATTTCATTAGTATCAACATCTGCTTTTGCAGATATTTATAACGATCTAGCACCATCATTTAATGATGATTGTTTTGTGTCACAAAAAGATATAACCATAGAGTATCATAATCTTAAAGCTTATATGTTTAAATCTAATGAAAATAATAAGTTAGATGATCGTTATACATTAATAAATATAAGCTGTCCTTCACCTGTTTCACCTGTACTATTTTCAATAAAAGCAGATGAAAAAATGGGAACAACCACAGATAATGATCAAACTCATTTTGGCCTTGGCACTATAAATACAACAGGTAAGATTGGTTTTTTTCAGGTATCTGTTGAAAAAGCCACAGTAGATGGTATTGATGTTAATATTTATGAAACAGATAACGAAAATAATATTGGAATAATAAAAACAAGCCCACAATTAAAAATAGGCACTCTAAACGGATTTAGTCAAGATGGTGTAACACCTTCGAAAGGGAATAACTATCAATTAAAGTTAAAAATTTCACCAACAATTTATAGTTTAAAAGAAACAAATGGCCCTCTTGTCGATGGTGGAGAACTTTCAGGCTCTCTATTATTCGATTTTTCATTTGGATCTTAAAATTTAAAAACGCGACGTTTTACTATGGGGTTCATTATGCATTTTCGATATCGTAAAATGATATTTTTATTATTAGCTTATCTAATTAACAATAATTTAGCATTAGCTGATAATAAAAATATCGAGTTTGATATTGACTCACTTAAATCTCTTGGTTATGGCAGTGAAATCGCTGATTATTTTAAAGAAGGAAGTCATTTTCTTCCTGGTTATCATGATGTAACAATTATAGTAAATAGTAGCCTTAACTATTCTGATAATATTCTTATTAATGAATCAGGTAATCTTTGCTTAAATAATCAATTAATAGATAAGCTGAAATTAAAAAAAAAGAGATAAATTCAGATTGTGCTGATTTTTTAGAGATATATCCTAAATCAGATATTACCTATCACCCAAATAACAACTCTATTGATATCACTATTAATGATGATTACTTCGATCAAAGTGCCTATGGTAATGAATTAACCTATGGTGGCTTAGGGGTATTCAACAACTATAGAATCTATGGTATGAAGTTAAATGGCTCTAATAATAGGAATTTTTATCAAGGAGATTTTAAAACAGGTATAAATTTTTATAATTGGATTTTACGTAATAACAGTAGCTTTTCTTCAGGTGATGGGAAAACTTACTATAGATTTAATGAAACAACGCTTTCACGTACAATAGAACGCATCAAAGCCATTTTACAATTAGGCCAAATTACATCTAATAGTGAGTTATTAGATAGTGCTGATGTGAATGGTTTTCAATTATATTCAGATAGTAGCTATCAAAACAGTAAGTTGACAGTTCCTATTACTGGGATGTCTGAAAAACCGGCTACCGTTGAAGTCACACAAAATAATCGATTGTTATATAGAACGATAATACCTGCAGGCCCTTTCCAATTAAATAACATTAGTGGTGTATCATCAAGTCAACCATTACATGTCAAAGTTATTCAAGATGATGGTACTATTCAAGAATTTGATGTTATTACATCAAATAAAGACTTAAAAAATCCACAGAGTAGTACCAGCTTTAACTTTTTTATGGGGAAATATAGAAAAAACTCAAGTGATGAACGCATACATACTCCTTTTATTACCGGTTTTGAAGGTGGCATTAATTATTTAAATCATAATTTTCTAGGGGGTATGGAAATATCATCAAAATATAAGTCCATTGTAGGTAGCGTAAATAGCGTTTTTGGTGAACATCGTCCTTTATCTACTGGCTTTGGTATTAAATATGCATCTTCTTCTAATAAAGGTGATGGCTTCCAAGCAAATGCTAATTTAAGTTTACCTGTATCAGTATTCTCACTAGGCTTATCAACAATATATCGTTCACGCAACTATTCCACACTCTATGAATCTCTACAAATAGATAATATAGAAGACCCATTAGATGATAATCTTGCTAATAATCAGACAAAAACATCAAGCTCATTATCTCTAAGCTTAGGAAATCAACGTTATGGATCACTGAGTTATAGCCTTAGCTATAGCCAATATTATGGTGATAAAAAAGACAATTATTCAAATACCATTTCTTATGGAAAAAGATTTCCATTTATGTCTTTTAATATTAGCTATCAAAAAAGTAGTAATTTTGAAGATCGTACATTTGTAAACATCAACGTACCTATTAATAATTCATCATCATTTAGTACTCAATACCAACATTATAAAACATCATCTTTAACAACAAATTATAGTAATTATCATAATGATTTATTTAGATATTCTATCGGGGCAACTGCTGATAAAGACAGTAAAGATAAGAATATTAGCGGTAATATCAATGCAACAACCGCTTACAGCCAAATTAGTGCGACAGGCTCCTTTAGTAATAGTAATCAAAAATCGGCGATGCTGACAGCATCTGGTGCTATTGCTTATAGTGATGGATTATTTGCTACTTCTCCTGTGGAGTTAGGAGATACTTTCGGTATTTTACGTGTTCCAGGACAATCTGGTATTTTAGTTAACTCTATGGGTGGTGGTACGACAATAACTAATCACTTTGGTACCGCCGTTATTCCTAACTTACCTGTAAATAAAAAAACAACTGTTCTATTAAATACTAAAAATTTACCACTCAATGTTATGTTAGGCACAACATCCTTTGATATTGCATTGGCAAAAGGTACTGTTTTTTCTCGTGAGATCCCTGTCAATACAATGAAGCAAGTTTTATTAGAAATAAAAAAACCAGATGGTAAACCTGTTAATACAGCAAATAGTGTTATTGATGATAAGGGAAATCTAATAGGTGTTATTATGGGGGACGGTAATGTTATAATAAGTAATGAGCAAATCGGTAAGCCACTAAAAGTAAAATCAGATAATGGTGACATCTGTTCTGTTGATTATTCAGTTCCAGAAGAATTTAATCCAGACTTTTTATATGAAAAAGTTGATGCAATTTGTAAGTAATACAAAGAGGATAGTCTAATTATGAAAATACTAAAAGGAATGATTTTTCTCATTCTATTAATAAGTCATTTTTCTCATGCTAGTTTTCAATTGGAAACCATGACTGTTATTTTAGATTCAGAAGAGCCAAGAAAAATTTTTAATGTTAAAAATACGGGTAGTGAACCTATTTTATTATCAACAAAAGTCAGCGATTTAGATAAACAACACGAAATAGCAAAAAATATTATTATAACTCCACCTATTACAAGAATAGAGCCAGATCAAAGTCAGAATATTAATTTTATTTTAAAAGACGGTATTGAATTTGATGATGAACAAATTTTAAAAGCCTCTTTCCAAGGTATTGGTGTTGCAAAGGTCAATTCAACAAAAATGCCTATCAGACAAGATATTGCGATGTTAATTATTCCAAAAGGGTTAACCATAGAACGTGAACCTTGGAAAAATCTAGAAGTAAAACAAGTCAATAATCAATTAATATTAAAGAATAATGGTAAACAAGTTATTCGTATGGCTCCCGCTTTTAGCTCTTTACCAAGCAATAACGGTTATAGTATTGGTCAATTTTATATTCGTCCTCAAGAAGAAATTAAAGTTGATGTAAAAGAAAAGTTAACAGAAATAAAAATATCACCTTTAAGTCGTTATGGATTTAAATTAGCAGGTGATATTAAAATGAAAGTTAATAATTAAAATAATTAATATATAAAGCCTTGATATGTTATATCAAGGCTTTTTTATTTATGTAGACATTTATATTATTAACCCTATATATTTATTTTTACAAAAATCTACACGCTTATACTTTATTTGAATTGACCTTCCTGTAGGGGGAAAGATTATTGTTCTCTGTATTCGTATCTATAAGGAATACATGATGAAAAAATTACTTTTTCCCTCTCTCTTAGTATTGTCAACGGTTAGTGGTACTGTACAAGCGGCAAATCATGCTGTAGTTGAAGTTTATAAAACCGAAAATTGTGGTTGCTGTAATTTGTGGGCTGATGGTGTAAAAGAAGCGGGCTTTGATGTTAATGTCAATATTGTCTCTGAAACAGAATTAATGCAAAAATATCAGCAAGCAGCAGTCCCTGATAATTTATTAAGCTGTCACTATGCAACATACCAAGGCAAAGACTTAGTCGGACATATTCCTATCGATAGCTTAAAAAATATAGACTTAATGGATAAAAAGCAAACAGGCATTGCTGTTGCAGGTATGCCAGCGGGTAGCTTAGGTATGTATGCAGGGGACTATAAAGAACCTTATCAAGTCATTGCTTTTGATAAAGCAGGTAATCAATCACTATTTAAATCATACAATTAATTTTTACTCTCATCATATTGATGTAACAAGAATATTTCTCTCCTATTATATTATTCTTATTTTATTTTCTGCCTGTACTAAAACAGGCAGTTTTTTATTTTACTAGCCTTGGGACTACCGGATTTTCTGGTGACGATTTTAAAAATGACATACAAAGAGCACCTAAAATAACCAAGAGCATAATCAAATCAAAACCATCAATAAAAGAGGCAACATGTGCTTCTCTTATTACTAATGCCATCGTTGTTTGATAATGTTCAGTAATATTCCCTGCTAATTTTTGCTCACCAGTTTGTATGTATCCTCTTAACAAATCATAATGAGTATCATATGAGATCCTCAAATAAGTATTGATAATAGCTCCTGCAAGGGCTGGCATTAATACTCTCGCTATCGAAATATATGCCCCTAAATGTAACGCTTCTTGTGGCTTGATATTAGTAACAAATGAGGCAATTAATCCGATAAGTAGCAAACATTCCCCCATTGCTTGCATAGATATGACAATAAAGAAATCATTAGCTCGCCACTGATAATCAATTTGATGACCGATTAAACATGCACCTCCAATAATCATAATACCTATTAACATCATTAATCGTGGCTCTAAACGCCGTGCAAGAAAAATAGCTATTGGACTACATAATAGATAGATAAAGAAGGCAAGATTGGTAACTTGACCTATTTGTAGTGGTTTCAACCCACCAACAACACTCAAAAATGAAGGTATAAATAACGAATTAGGTAACATCAAAAAGCCATATAAACAGGCAATAATAAAGCAGAGCCGTAAATTACTATCTTTGATCCAATTTAAGTGGCCAAAGCTTTGTTTATAAATATAAGCTCTAATAATAAATGTCCCCATCAGTATAGCGCTACCGATTAAGCAAGACACGACCAGCCCAGAATCCCACCAACCTAATAATTCACCTTGAACGACACCAATATATAATAGCGTTAATCCTAAGCATTTAAGCGCCATTCCTCCCCAATCACTTTGAGCGAGCAATGATTTATTAATAGGTGAGAGTGGCATTCCCCACCAGGTAAAAAATAGGATGACTAAGGTGAAAATAGCGGATAACCAATAAATCCAACGCCAATTCAATATGTCAACAAATTCTCCTGAGATCCCCACTCCCGCATCCATTCCTACAGAAACACGTAAGCTATAAGCCGCCATAACGATTAGCCAAACACTGGGATTTAAACTTTTTAAGGCTAATGAAATCGTCATCGGCAAATAAACTCCGATACAAAATCCAATCATAAAATGAGCAATAAAAAGTCCGCCAAAACCAATCTGTTGTCCTATTATGGGAACCGCTAATCCACAACAAAAAAGGATAAAACTCGCACTGATTAATATTTTTTCTGCGCCATAAACCACCATAAACCAAGGTACAAGAGTCATACTGATCAATTGAGCTATATTAAGAGCCACATTCAACCAAGATCCTTGGGCAACATCTAAACCAAACACGCCTCTTAAATCCGCTAACGAGATAGAAAACATACGTACAAAGAGTGTTGATAAAATAGCCCCGGTAAAAACAGCCATAACAACAAAAATAGGACGATGATTTTGTGCTGCTGATAATAATTTAATCACTGCGATCCCCCTCCTCCTCTACAGGAAGGCTTTCTGTGTCAATTTTCACTTGCACAGACATACCCGCTCTTAATTTAGCTAAGTGTCGGTTATCACTATTGAGCGTGATATAAACCGGAATACGTTGTACTACTTTAGTAAAATTACCACTGGCATTATCAGCAGGAATAAGAGCTGATTCACCACTACTTTGTGCGCCGATATATCTCACTTTTCCTGAAAAAACATCGGTAGGAAAAGCATCAACTTTGATAGCAACAGATTGTTCTGGCTGTACTTTTTTTATTTGTGTCTCTTTTAAATTGGCAATAATGTATACATTGTTAATCGGTGTTAAAGTCACAATTTCGCTACCCGCAGTCACAAGGCTACCGATATTGACTTTTATTTTATTTAATTGCGCATCGAAAGGAGCCTTAATAGTCGCGTATGAAAGCTCCGTTTCAGCCTGCTGATACTGTGTTTGAGCGATATCTTTTTGTGCCAGACGTATTTTTTCTTGAGATTTTAGTAATACCAGTGCTTGTTTAGCCTGATCCCACTCATTTTTCGCAGCACTTTGTAATTTCATTAAACGTTGCAAATCAGATTGAGCATCTAAATAATTTTGTTGTGTGATTGCCCCACTATTAATTAAATCTTTACGCAACATTGGACTGCGCTTAGCTTGGGTAACATCAATAACTGATGCTTGATAACGATTAGCTAATTTCTCAATATTTAATTGATATTCTTTAATTTCTTCAGTGAGATTATCTAAAGCTAATTGGGCTTTTTGATACTCTGCTAATGCCGCTTGCCGATTTAATATTTGTTCTTTCTTATTAATTTCAGCAATGACCTCACCACGTTTTACTACTTTGTAATCCTCTTTATTAATCTGAGAAATAAACCCAGTCATTCGTGATTTCAATATCGTTGAGTCCGCTTTTATGTAAGCGTTATCTGTTGTTTGATAACGAGCATCACTCCACCAGCGATCCCAATCTGCAGTCGCTATACCAATAAACGCAACAACACATATCACAGTGATCCAAGGTGTATAAACCATAACTAACTGCATGATTTTTTCTTTTTTTGATTGAATATTTTCCATCTTTCTACTCCTAAGCGAAGCTTAGTGATATTTAACTTTTGCTTTAATCTAACATTGTTAGGTTTAATAAATATGTTAAACTAACATTGTTAGATAGAAAAGAGGAAAATGAGAATTATTTATGAAAAGCCCTAAAATTGATCGATTAAATGTGTTGGATACGGCGCTTTCTTTGCTGGAAAAAGAAGGGATTGAAGGCTTAACAATGCGAAAACTGGCAGATGCATTACATATAAAAGCCGCCTCTCTCTACTGGCATTTTGATAATAAACAAACGCTTATTGAGGGAATGGCAGATCGTATAGTCAGTGAAGTCGCTGTTGATTTTCACTATAGCCAAGATTGGAAAGCGGATCTAAAACGTCTAGCAACAGAGCTAAGAGAAGCTTTTTTACAACATCGTGATGGTGCTAGAGTTTTTGCCGGAACCTATGTGATTTCTGAGAATGTGTTACGTATAAACAATACGCTTATTACTTTAATTATGCAGTCTGGTGCATCTGCTGAGTTAGC
Organism: Proteus sp. G2675; assembly: GCF_963886535.1. Lineage (NCBI taxonomy): Bacteria > Pseudomonadati > Pseudomonadota > Gammaproteobacteria > Enterobacterales > Morganellaceae > Proteus > Proteus sp. G2675. The sequence continues at coordinate 36,160 of NZ_CAWPCB010000038.1, read as the reverse complement.
GAGCAATATGTCGATGACCTTACTCTATTTTATTTTAGGGTGTTGCATTGAACAGCAAGCTATCACGCTTATTGATAGTGAAATTTTAATGCAAAAACGACTCGCTTTTGAACAAATTGTACGTGATAAATACCCTCAAACTTGGCAAGTAAGAGAAATTCTTTTTGCTGATGATTTTGCTATGCGTTTTAATTTTGGCTTAGAGCAATTAGTTACAGGGTTTGAACACCAACTGATGACACCATGAGGTTGGTTTAAAAAGGCCGTTTGTAACTAAACAAACGGCACTTTATTTATACTTAATAACCTATTTATCGTTAATAATCCGTTAGTACAAAGCTACACTGGTCCATAACTTATTGCGGTAGCAATACCAATTGCAGCCATACCTATCACAACCCAAATCATTAAAATAGGGAATACAAATTTAACCCAACGCGTCCACGGCACTTTACCTACCGCCAGTACCGCCATAAGTACACCTGATGTTGGGGTAATAATATTGGTAAAGCCATCACCGAGTTTTAAAATAAGGACACCGGTTTGACGTGTAAGATCAAGAATATCGAGAATAGGCACCATAATAGGCATAACAATCGATGCTTGTCCCGTTCCTGATGTGACTAGCAAGTTAAACAGTAAATTAAAGAAATAAAGTAATTGAGCGCCCCAAAAGTGAGAGGTTTGCTGTAATGGCACTAATGTGGCTTGTACAATAGAATCAAGCACTCGTCCTTCATCTAAAATAACAATAACCGCTCTGGCGATCCCCACCACCAATGCCCCATACACTAAAGATTGAGCACCTTTCATAAAGGTTTTGATATAGTCATTAGGGGCAATTTTAAACATAGCCGCCACAACAATGCTCATCATAATAAAAATGGCTGATAGATGTTCAATCCCCCATTTATATTCAAAAGCGCCATATAAAAACAATCCAATAAACGCTATAAATACCACCAAACTCAATTTTTGCCTCAATGAGAAGGTGCTATCTAATGATTGAGTGTGTGGCTGTTCATAATCAGGATCATCTTTAGCTATTCCATACATATAACTGGTCGTTGGATCATTCGCAATACGTCTGGCATACCAGACAATATAAGCAATAGTGACAACAATTAAGATAGCGAATAATACAACTCGAAAAATAACACCAGAAAAAAGAGGAACTTCAGCTAATGTTTGTGCAGTACCTAAAATAGTTGGATCTAATACACCAACCGCATTACCTGCATAATAGCCTAAATAAACAACTGCAACCCCCGTAATAGCATCAAGTTTCATTGATCGCGAAAGGGCTATTCCTATAGGGATAAACGCAATAACGGCATTGGCCGCAAGCCCAAGGGATGACAACATACCAAAAATAAAAGCAACCGTAATAATAAGAGCTTGATAATTACCTTTGGTTTTAACAATAAGCGCATTAATACCTGAATCAATAGCACGGGTGCGATCATAAATGGCAATCGCGCCACCAATCATAAAGATCAAGAAAATAATACTGGCAGATTGTTTTAACCCTACAGGGATTGCATAAAACACATCCATCAATGAAGCTGGATTTTGTGCAACATAATTAAAGCTATTAGGGACAACGCGGTTTAATCCATTAACGGTTTCCCGCTGATAACTTCCCGCGGGGATCAAATAGGTGGCGATGGCCGCTAAAATAACGATGCCAAAAATAATAATAAAGGCATCAGGCATAGCCCATTTTATTTTTTTACTCTTTTCCATACATTCACCTTATTGAGACAGACGCTTAATAACATTTGCAAATAGCACTGTCCTTTCGGTCAATGACGGTAAATCGAGATATTCTTTATCACTATGTTGATAGCCACCAATAGGGCCTAAACCATCAACACTTGGCGTACCGACACCGGCAGTAAATGAGGCATCAGATCCTCCCCCGGTTGAAATATCTTCAATAGCTAAGCCAATAAAATCCGCTTGCTGTTTAATGATTTCTATTAAATTGGCACTTTCAGGTGTTTTCACCATTGGAGGGCGATTAATGCCACCTTTTAGCGTTAATTTAACCCCCGCTAACACAGGTTGACTACAAACTTCTCTGACTTGCTTATCAATTTCAATACCCTGCTCATCCGTTGAAATACGCACATCGATTTCAGCTCGTGCATGGGGTGCAACCGTATTGACAGATGTACCACCAGAAATCAGTCCGACATTAACGGAAAGACCTTCATCATGGCGAGAAAGCGCATGTAAAGCCTGAATTTTGTATGAGAGCTCTTGAATAGCACTAATTCCTGCTTCTGGTGCAATACCTGAGTGAGATGCTTTACCTTCAATCAACAGCTCATAAGTTCCAACACCTCGACGAGCGCTAACAATGGCACCATTCGCACGAGCAGGTTCCATAATTAATGCATAAGCTTTATTTTTGGCATATTTTTCAATTAAATGACGCGATGTTTTTGACCCTATTTCTTCATCACAGTTAAGCAATATTTCAACATTTTGATAAGAGAGATCGCCACTTTGTTTGAGTGCATTAATCGCATAGTAAGTTAAAACATGGCTAGCTTTCATATCAATAATACCGGGGCCATAGGCACGGGAGCCATCGATACTAAATGGACGCTCTGCTACTGTTCCTTTAGGAAATACGGTATCTAAATGTGCAGCAATAAAAATTTGTGGGTTTGTGGCATCTTTATGAACTAAACGGTAGTTATTCCCTAGTTGTTCATTTTCAAATACTTCAACAACAAAACCTAATTTTTGGTAGCGTTGAATTAAAAGATCAGCGACTGTATCAACCCCTTGTTTATCATAAGAGCCGCTATCGATATTCACTAACTCCTTTAGAAAATCAACCATTTCATCATATTGCGAATTAATTGTGTGTTGCATTTTATTTACCTCTTGTAATTATAATTTGTCTTTTTTAGCTAGATATTTGAATCAAGATGGCCTTTATCAACTGCAATAAAATGCTTGATAAAAAGCATTAGCCTTAAAATAAAATGTGGATTTATTTATCAATGACATCACATTAAACTTTACATATATTTAATATGATTGCATCTATTTTTTAAAACCATAATAACAATTAATTAAATAGAATAAGATCTGCTAGAAATCACATGATAGAAATAGATAAAATAATCTAAAGCTAATAAGAACATTGAAAAATAGAAAAGAGGTTTAAGATAAAATACTTTTTACTATTTTATCTTGTTTTTAGAGAGCATTATTTTAAATAGATTTATTTTATTTTTTGATAAAACCTAAAAAAACAAAATAAAACCAAATTATTTTTTATCAAACAAACAATAAAACCAATAAAATAATTTTTTAACACACTGGATTAAGAAAAATCGCTCTATTATTAAAATAAAAACTTTTATTTTCAATTTTATTTGATGAAAGAACAATACAATAAAACTCGGTAATAAATTTATCATACAATATAAAATATGTATGATAATAAAAGGTATTTTATCTTATCTAATAAAATTTATTGATTAATAAATAAAATCACTCTTTTTTTTATGCGTTAAATGATGATCTTAAAATCGTGTTTTATATTAGTTTTATTTACTTTTTTTAGTATCTAACGTTGAGAGCCAAGCTGCTTTTGCGGTGGAATTTATTGTGATGACATACCTATGTCATAAATCCCCCTTAAAATTGACATCACAATAACCCATTTTTTTAATGGTAGGATGTTCTACATTCTTCCCATTCGCCGTTAATAATGATTTCACATAGTAGGTCTAAACATATGAATAAATCGGTTGAAGCAGTAATTTTAGATTGGGCTGGTACAGTAGTCGATTTTGGCTCTTTCGCCCCCACACAAATTTTTGTCGATGCCTTTGCTCAAGCCTTTAACTTTAAAATAAGTTTATCAGAAGCACGAGGGCCGATGGGGATGGGGAAAATCGATCATATTCGTGCTTTACTTAACGAGCCTAATATTCGCACTCGCTGGACAGCCCAATTTGATCACCCACCAAGTGAAAAAGAGGCACAGCATATTTATCGCACCTTTATGCCGTTACAAATTGCACAAGTGGTACATTTTGCTAAACCGATTGAAGGAGCACTTGAGGCTATCACGACCATAAGAGCACAAGGAATTAAAATCGGCTCTTGCTCAGGTTATCCTAAAGCCGTCATGGATGTATTAGTACCGAAAGCCGCTGAATATGGTTATCAGCCTGATTGCGTGGTTGCTAGTGATGAAATTGCCGCCGGCTCTCGCCCAGGCCCTTGGATGGCGTTAAAGAATGTGATTGAACTGGGTGTAATGAGTGTAGCACGCTGTGTTAAAGTCGATGATGCAGTAACAGGTATTGCCGAAGGGTTAAATGCCGGTATGTGGACTGTCGGGTTATCTGTTTCAGGCAATGAGTTTGGTGCCACCTTTGAACAATATCAAACAATGGAACAGGCAGAAATAGAAAACCGTAAGCGCATTGCTGAAAATAAACTACGTACCGCTGGTGCTCATTATATTATTGATACCCTTGCCAATTTACCTGCGGTGATAGAAGATATTAATCAGAGGATCGCTAATAATCAAAAACCGTAACTATTATCCAATACCAACGCCCAATAAAGCAGTAATGGGCGTAATTGGTCAATAGAGAATATAAAGATATATCTAGGTATTCTTTAATATGAAAATAATACTCCGCACTTTTATATTTCTATATTTTATTTTTTTATTAATATTGATTAATATTCTTTCCATATCTGACTATGAATGGATGATTGGTGAAGGTGATATTGATAATCTTTGTCAACTGCCACTCAATGGTAGATATGTTATTGAGCCTATATTGATATTAATACCTTGTATTTTATTACTTTTTTTAGAAAAAAATAAAAAGCTAAGATGGGGTTATGTTACAATCACTGTTATGTATATCATATGGTCATTTTATTTACGTTTTAATTTTTGCTGAAAACTGACCTTCCCTATCCCCCAACGCCATCTTTCTCAATGGGAGAAATTTAGTTTTGATAAAAATAGAACCAGTAAAATTGATATTATCTTCTATTGCAATTCTATTTATAGCCATTTTTTCAATTTATATATCAACAAGTTACTACATAACCTATTTTCTAATGGAAGATAGGATCTTATTCTCATTTCAAACAGGGCTCTTAGTTTTTGCAACGCCTCTAATACTTTATTTCTCATATTATAGTTTTATTTTAGGATACCAAAAAAAGTTACAAAGAATGAATAATAAAGTAGCTGGTATATGCGCAGGAATAGCAATAATTGGTATCGTTTTTAGCTTTTTCTTTTCAATTTATGTCGCTCTCGATTTAACCTCTAAAGGCTATTATAGTTGTTATAAATCATCTGCTTTTGCACCAAATGAATATGTTATTGCAAAAGAGATGTGTAAAAAATAGATATCTCTTAAATCTGATAATGTGTACTAATAGTTTTCATAGTCAGATATGCTACTGAGCCTATATTGATATTAACACCTTGTATTTTATTACTTTTTTTAGGAAAAAATAAAAAACTAAGATGGGGTTATGTTACAATCACTGTTATATATATCATATGGTCATTTTATTTACGTTTTAATTTTTGCTAAAAACTGAAAAGTAGGGAAACTTTAGTCATGGTTAAAATAAACTCTCTAAAAATGTATTTAATTGCAATATTCCTTTTTTCTTTAGCTTTGTTTTGTTTCTATGACTCCATAATCTACTACAAAAACTATTTTATGATGAAAGATAGAATTCTATTCTCATTTCAAACAGGGTTGTTTTTTTTTGCAGCCCCTTTGATTATCTATTTTTCTTATCTAATTTTTATTTGTGGATACACAAAAAAAACACAAAGAATGAATAATAAAATAGCTGGTATATGCGCAGGAATAGCAATAATTGGTATCGTTTTTAGCTTTTTCTTTTCAATTTATGTCGCTCTCGATTTAACCTCTAAAGGCTATTATAATTGTTATAAATCATCTGCTTTTGCACCAAATGAATATGTTATTGCAAAAGAGATGTGTGAAAAATAGACATCTCTTTTTTATTCTCTCTTCGTAACCTGTACATTATAATTAAAAAATAACTTCACATCCCTAATGCAAGATTAATCAAATAGTTGACGAATATTCTGTTCACCTAAACCAGGCCCAACACTCATTCCTAAACCCGTTCGCATCAATACTGCAGTGACTTTTTCACTCGGCGTTAAAATTGAAATCGGCTCCTTTCCTTTTGCCCCATAAACCCCTTGCCAACGCTCTTTTACTTGAACCGAACAACCTAATGTATGCTCAGCTAACTCTATCAGGAGGTTATCAACCTCTTCGCTGTTAAAAGGCTGTGCATCTAAGCTATATTCATGAGAATCACCAATAATAAGATCGCCATAAGGAGTCGGGGTAATTAATAAATGAATACCATACTGCTCAATCAACGGCGATTGCATTTTAATTTCTTTCGCTAAAGCCTGTGCCTCAGGTAAATCAGCAAATGCACCATAGTGAGTACAACTTAATCCCGTCATTAGCGCATGCGCCAATCCAATATTTTGCTCTGCTGTCACTCGCAACATCTGCAGGCGGCAAACTATAGGATCAAGCTTTTTTATTTCGTCAGCCAGTAATGTTTGATAATCGTGCCCTGAGCAGACAATAATCTTTTCTGCACTAAATGTTCCATTGCTGGTGATCAATGCCCCCGTATCTACATCAATATCCCGTACCAATGTGGAAAAATAACTCGTTACATTAGCTAAGCTGCCTAGATAAGCCGCTAACTGTGGGATCGCTTCTCGCGAAAATAGCACCTGATCTTCTTTGCCATGCAATGCCGCTCTATGGTGTTGCAATTGACCACCATAAACCGTAGCTAATTGTGTTTTAGAAAGTAATTCACAATCATAGCCATAGGTTTTAGCTCGACCATCGACAAAGGCTTCAAGAACAGCGTGCTCAGATTGTGTACGTGCTAACAGATAAGTCCCTTTTTGACGCGTTAAAAATTTAGCCTGTTTGGCCATAGTTGCCCAAATTTCACGACTATTTTTCGCTAAATCTAGCATTTTTCCCGGCGCTTGACCCAAAATTAATCCGTGACCAAAATTACGTACAGAAGCGCCCACAGGCGTGTAACTGCGCTCAAAAATAGCAACACGTAAACCTCGCTGAGCCGCTGCATATGCATGAGATAAACCAATAATGCCCGCACCAATAACCGCAATATCAAATTTCATATGACACCCTAAACCAGATAGAGTGCATCGCACCCTATCTATTAATTAATAAAGTAAAAAATAATTATTTTGCACTCTTACCGTCATAGCGCTTACGCCATTCAGTTAAAATGGTGTCGCGCTTTTCAGCAGCCCAAATAAAATCATTTTTAATTAAACGTTGAGCATAATCGCGAGGTAATTCTGTTTGGCTTACGGGTACACTGGTATTGGCTAATACAGCAAAATTAGCACTATAAAGCTTCATCGCTTCCTTTGAGGCGGAAAAGTCAGCCAATTTTTGCGCGGCATCTCGCTTATTAGTTCCTTTGATTATCGCCGTTGCTTCAATATCCCAACCCAATCCTTCTTGCGGTAATATGATGTCTAGTGGTGCCCCTTGTCGTTTCAATTGGATCGCCGGATATTCAAAGGATATGCCTATCGGGTATTCCCCCGATGCAGCCATTTTGCAGGGTTTGGAGCCAGAATGAACATATTGACCAATATTCTGATGCAACTTGTCCATATATGCCCAACCCTCTTGTTCACCAAATATTTGTAACCAAGCACTTACATCTAAAAACCCAGTGCCTGATGATGCCGGATTTGGCATAACGATTTTGCCTTTGTATTCAGGCTTAGTGAGATCTTGCCAAGAAGTGGGTTTAGATAACCCCAATTTTTGTGCTTCTATCGTGTTGTAGCAAATCGTTGCCGCCCAGACATCCATACCAACCCAAGTTGGCGGGTTGTTGCTATCACGAAATTTCACATCAATATCATCTAACTGCGCCGGAGCATAAGGCTCAAGCATATTTTGCGCTTTTAATATTGCTAAACTTGATGCAGCTAATCCCCACACAACATCGGCTTGAGGACGATCTTTTTCTGCTAATAATTTAGCGGTGATAATCCCCGTTGAATCTCTTACCCATTTTATTTTTATATCAGGATATTTAGCCTCAAATGCTTGTTTATAAGCTTGTAATTGTTCACTTTCTATTGCGGTGTATACCGTAATTTCAGTCGCTGCAAAGACCGTTCCCGCAGAAAATAATAAGCTGGTGGCAAGTATCAGTTTTTTTAACATCATGCGATTTTCCTAGTATTGCTATGTGAGAGAATTAAACCTTTAAATTTATTGCTTAGCTTCACGCTGATGCCACGCTTGTGTACGGCGAATAACACCTTGCGAAGCAATAGATAACAATATCGAAACCCCTGCCGAGGTGGTTAAAATCAATGTCGACATAGCTGCCGCGCCACCAATATTGCCCGCATCATCCATATTCAATACCGCAACCGCGGCTAAAATAGTGTCTGGGCTATAAAGGAAGATCGCCGCGGAAACCGTTGTCATAGCAGAAACAAATAGATAACGATAAATATCTAATAATGCCGGCAAACAAAGAGGAATAGTGATACGCCAAAAGTGACGATATAAAGGCGCTTTTAAGGATAATGAAGCTGCCTCGAATTCTTTATCTAACTGGCGCAGTGCCGTGCTCGCAGTCATATAGGCAGTAGTGAAAAAGTGTGCAATGGAGCACAGCACTAATAACACCATACTGCCGTATAAAAAGTTCAGTGGATTATTCGGTAAGTTAAAGAAAAATACATATCCTAATCCCAACACTAACCCCGGAACAGCCATCGGTACAAAACTTAGCATACGTAACAGATTGTTAAGCCAAGAGTGAGAAGCCGTTTTCTCTATTAAGTAAGCGCCCATAAATATCAGAAAGCAGCCGATAGTGGCAGTGTAAAATGCCAAAATAATACTGTTGGTATAGGCGAGCCATCCCCCAGGCAATCCTTCAAAATTATAATGACGTAACGAAAACGATAAGTTATAAGGCCAGAACTGAATAAAAGAGGAGTAAACTGCCGTACCGAATACCAATAAAAATAGCGCGCAAATAAGCATCACAAATATTAGATAAAGCGTGTCACGCTGAAAATTAGCTTTTGGTAAATAGAATTGGGCACGCGAGCTCATTGCATCACGTTGACGTTTACGTAACCAAACATCGACACCGAAGGTCAACAATGCAGGTAGCAATAACAACATACCGATTAAAGCACCGCGGCCAAATTGTTGCTGACCAAGCACGGCTTTATAGGCTTCTAACGCCAGTACTTGATAATCTCCGCCGACGACAACCGGAATACCAAAGTCAGTAATAGTTAACGTAAATACCAAGCACAATGCTGCGAAAATCCCATGTCGGCTCGATGACCAAGTGACACTACGAAAAGTGCGCCAAGAAGACGCCCCTAAGCTAGATGCAGCATCAAATAAACGAGCATCAGACATGGATAATGCGGAGAGTAAAATCATTAGCGCATGAGGAAAAGTGTAGATCACCTCACCAAGCACTAATCCCCAATAACCATAAATACTCTCTGTGAGTAAGCTACGCAATAGCCCTTGGTTACCAAATAGATAAACCAATGCAATACCCGGTAGCATAGAAGGAGCGAGTAAGGGTAATAGTGATATTCCACGCCACAAGGATTTAAAAGGGATCAAGGTGCGATGTAGAGCATAAGCAAACAGGTAAGCCAGTGGCACTGTAATAACAGCAACGCTTAACGAAACACTAATACTGTTACCCACCAACCACAGAAAATTAGCACTGGTGAACAAATCAATAGCGGCCTGAAAACCACCACCTTGTGATATATCAGGCGTAAAACCTCGCCAGAAAATAGCCAATAAAGGCAATAAAACCCCAAGAGTAAGTAAGCAAATAATAAATAACTTACCACCAGCAACAAACAAACTATCTAAACGATTAATAGATTTGGTAGGTACTATCACTGACATTATCTCGCTACCTTACGCAAATATGTGTAGTTCATTAGCCGGTAAAGTCACTTTAACTTTACCGTTTTGAATACTATGTAGCTCAGCAGCAGAGATCTCGGCTTGTAATAAATGTCCCGGTAAATGGTCTAATTCAAACTTCATAATGCAACGACTTCCCAAAAACACCACATTTTGTATATTGGCATCGTATTGATTATGTTTGTTTTGTATTGGGTTAATTTTGATTGATTCAGGTCGACAAAAGAGACGCCCTTGATTATGAGGTATTGCAGTATGTTTTAATTGGACTTCTCGTGAGCCAATCATCGCCTCACCGTGCTGATTTCTATTGAAAGGTAACCAGTTACCTTTTCCTACAAACTCTGCAACAAATGGTGTTTGTGGATGGTTGTAAATCTCTTCACTACTGCCGTACTGTTCAACCTTGCCGTTATTCATTACAGCTATCCTATCGGCCATCAGCATGGCTTCATCTTGATTATGAGTGACCATTAGCGTAGTGATATTTAAGCTTTGCTGTAAATTACGTAGCTCCACACACAAATGTTCACGCACTTGTGCATCTAATGCCGACATTGGCTCATCCAGTAATAGTAAAGAAGGAGCAGGAGCCAAAGCACGAGCCAATGCCACGCGCTGTTGTTGACCGCCAGATAATTCTCCGGGATATTTTTTCTTTCGATCTTGTAAACCAACTAACTCCAGCATTTCATTAACGCGATCTTTAATCACATTACGAGGCTGACCGGCTAAACCATACGCAATATTCTGCTGTACCGTCAGGTTAGGAAATAATGCATAGGACTGAAATAAGATCCCATAGTCACGGGCTTGAGGGGGAAGGTGTGAGATGTTGTTATCGTAATTAAAGATACTACCGTGATCTTGTGTTTCTAATCCGGCAATACAACGTAATAATGTGGTTTTTCCACATCCAGAAGGCCCTAATAGGCAGACTAACTCGCCTTGTTTAATCTCTAAAGAAACACCATCTAAAGCAATAAATTGATTAAATCTCTTTTGAATATTCTCTACACGAATATGTGGCATTGAGCCATTTTGTGAGTTTATATTGAACTGTAACATATCGCTTACCACGCCAATTTATGATGATTGACTAGAGATTAAGCGACAATGATTAAAGTTTTATGAAAATTTAAAACTGATTTATATTTTTTTTAAATGACTAGTCACTAGACTATTATTACAAAGATAAAATATAGATTTTAAATTTATATTGTAGAAAGATTATTAATAACATCTCTATTATTTTTAGGCGTTACATTAAAAAGACACCTTATTGATTTTATTTTAATTTTCATCGATATATTTATAGTAATAATATATTTATCTGATAAAAAATAAAAACTTACGTGATTTTTAATCTATTCACTTTTTACACTCGTATTTATCTTTGTAATGTTTTTTAATAACAAAGAACTTAAAAATAATAGTGAGTTAAAAATGCCCCGCACCTAAAATTAAGATACGGGACAAAATTGGCAATAAACTATTAAATAATATTACTCAACAGTCACTGATTTAGCCAAGTTACGAGGCTGATCGACATCAGTCCCTTTAATTAACGCCACATGATAAGAAAGTAACTGTAATGGTACAGTATAGAAAATTGGCGCAATTAACTCTTCAACATGAGGCAGAGAAATTAGTTTCATTGTTTCACTTTCTTCAAAGCCAGCATCTTGATCGGCAAACACATACAGTAAACCACCACGAGCGCGCACCTCTTCAATATTAGATTTTAATTTCTCTAATAATTCATTGTTTGGCGCTACGATGATAACGGGCATATCAGCATCAATTAAAGCAAGAGGTCCATGTTTTAATTCACCAGCCGCATAAGCTTCTGCATGAATATAAGAGATCTCTTTTAACTTTAATGCGCCTTCTACCGCTATTGGATATTGATCACCACGGCCTAAGAAGAGTGCATGACTTTTTTCTGAGAAGTCTTCTGCTAAAGCTTCAATCACTTTATCTTTCGACAACATACTTTCAATACGGCTCGGTAGTGCATGCAGCGCCATTGCAACTTGTTGTTCAAGGGCTTCAACACCTTTAATGCGTCCCATATAGGCCACTAGCATTAATAAAACGGCCAGTTGCGTTGTAAAGGCTTTGGTTGATGCAACCCCAATTTCAGCCCCTGCTTTAGTCATTAACACAAATTCAGATTCGCGAACTAAAGAAGAGCCAGCCACATTACAAATTGCCAGCGATGATAAATAACCTAACTCTTTTGATAAGCGTAATGCCGCCAGAGTATCTGCCGTTTCACCCGATTGAGATAAGGTTATCAGTAAACTATTGCGACGAGTCGCTGGTTTGCGATAGCGATATTCTGATGCAATTTCCACATCACAGGGTATCCCCGCTAAAGATTCAAACCAATAACGCGATACCATACCTGCGTTATAAGATGTACCACAGGCAACGATTTGAATATGTTCCACTTGAGATAAGATCTCTGGTGCTTTAGATCCTAACTCACTAAGATCAATACTTTCTGCTTTTAAACGCCCTTCAAGGGTGTTTTTAATGGCTAAAGGCTGTTCGTAGATCTCTTTTTGCATATAGTGACGATAAATACCTTTGTCACCCGCATCATATTGCACATTCGATTCAATAATATCACGATTAACTTCTTCGCCATTAACATCATAAATATGCACATGACGACGAGTAATTTCGACAATATCGCCTTCTTCAAGGTAGATAAAGCGGCGAGTAACAGGCAATAAAGCCAGTTGGTCAGAAGCAAGGAAGTTTTCGCCAACACCAAGACCTACGACCAGAGGGCTTCCTGAGCGTGCTGCCACTAATAGCTCTGGTGTACGACTATCCATAATGACAGTACCGTAAGCACCACGTAATTGAGGGATCACACGCTGTACGACTTCACGTAATGTGCCGCCTTGGCGCTGTTCCCAATTGACTAAGTGAGCAATAACTTCAGTATCAGTTTGAGAGGCAAACTGATAACCCCGGTTAATTAACTCAGCTTTTAGCTCTTGGTAGTTTTCAATAATCCCATTATGTACCACGGCAATAGTGCCGGAGACATGAGGATGAGCATTATCTTGACAAGGTTCACCATGGGTTGCCCAACGGGTATGAGCAATACCTGTACCACCAATAACTTGTGTTTTTTCTGCTTCTTCTGCCAGCATCTGTACTTTGCCAACTTCACGCAGACGTGTCATATGACAATCATTATCGACAACAGCTAACCCCGCTGAATCATAACCGCGGTATTCTAAACGACGTAAACCTTCAATTAAGATTTCTGCGATATCGCGTTGTGCAACTGCACCTACTATTCCACACATTGTGTTATTCCTAAAACTGTGCGTTTTTCGCACTTGATGTCTTTATACCTGATTATTTTGTTCCCCAAGCCATGGTAGAAAACGGGGATATTTTTGTTTTTAGAATAATAGCGTACAAGAAAAGGGCGATAATGAAATATACGCCCTTATCTTAAAATTATTGTTTTTTCTTCACCGGACGTTTCCAGCCAGAGATATGTGTTTGCTTCACTCGGCTAATGACTAATTCGTTTTCGTTGACATCTTTTGTCAATGTTGTACCTGCACCAATTGTTGCGCCATTGGCCACGCAAACGGGGGCAACAAGTTGAGTATCAGAGCCGATAAACACATCATCACCAATGATAGTTTTAAATTTATTTGCACCGTCATAGTTACAAGTGATAGTGCCAGCGCCAATATTCACATTAGCACCCACTTCTGTATCACCTAAATAAGTAAGATGACCCGCTTTAGAGCCAACGCCTAAACTGGCTTTTTTCATCTCAACAAAGTTACCAACATGAGCTTTGTCTGCCAGCTGTGCGCCGGGGCGAAGACGAGCAAAAGGCCCAACAGTACACTCTTGCGCTAAATTTGCATCCTCGATCACCGTATATGGGCTGATAATCGAACCATCACCGATCACACAGTTTTTCAGTACACAACCCGTACCAATTTCAACGTTATTACCTAAAGTGACTTCACCTTCAATAATAACGTTAGTATCAATCACCACGTCTTTTCCGTGAGTTAGCGTACCTCGTAAATCAAAACGAGCCGGATCAAGTAACATTACCCCTTCAAGTAATAAGCGTTCAGCTTGTTCTGTTTGATAAATACGCTCTAATGCGGCAAGTTGTAAGCGGTTATTAACCCCTTCCATTTCGCTATGACGAGTAGGGTGAGCAGTTTCGATTTTACGACCTTCTTGGTGTGCAAGCGCAATAATATCAGTAATGTAGTACTCTTTCTGAGCATTGTTATTATCAAGATTCGCTAACCAGCGTTTTAAATCGCCCCCATTAGCAACCAATATACCTGTATTGATCTCTTTAATTTTTAATTGTTCTTCAGAGGCGTCTTTTTGCTCTACGATACCAACAACATCGCCATTTTCGCGAACAATACGGCCATACCCCATAGGGTTATCTAAAATAACGGTTAATAAACCAATGCCACCAGCAGGTTTTACCGCAATTAAACGCTCTAAGGTTTCTTTAGTGATAAGCGGTACATCACCATAAAGCATTAGGATATCTTCATCATCAGCAAAGAAAGGTGCGGCTTGTTGCATAGCATGACCGGTACCTAATTGCTCAGCTTGTAGCACCCAATTGACAGGTTGTGAACCTAATGTTTCTTTCATAAGTTCACCACCGTGCCCATAAACAAGGTGGGTTTGTTGAGCACCAAGGGATTTTGCGGTATCAATGACATGTTGCACCATGGATTTGCCCGCAAGTTTATGAAGAACCTTAGGTAACTGTGAATACATACGGGTACCTTTTCCCGCAGCAAGAATAACAACACTTTTAGCTGAATTAGACATAATTAACCTGATAACTCCCGTAAAGAATGGCAAGTAAACCTGTTTATGCCAAATAATACTACATATTTCGTTACACAAAATATTTCTGAAAGCAAAAAAGCCAGTTAGCTATAACTAACTGGCTTTTTATTCATGGACTGCCTATTTACATTAGCGTCTAGTCAATTCGATTACACGTAGTTTTGCAATCGCTTTGGCTAATTCTGCTGATGCTTGAGCATAATCAACATCACCATGAGAGGATTGAATGTGTTCTTCAGCTTTACGCTTAGATTCCAACGCTTTCGCTTCATCCAAATCACGACCACGGATAGCTGTATCTGCCAGTACAATGACGCCTGTAGGCTGAACTTCGAGAATACCACCTGAAAGGTAGATAAACTCTTCTTCACCCGATGTTTTTACGACACGTACCATGCCCGGTTTTATGGCAGTTAATAACGGGGTATGCTGCGGATAAATACCGAGCTCACCTTCGCTACCAGTTACCTGAATATGTTTGACTTCGCCGTCATATAAATGCTTTTCAGCGCTGACAACTTTCAGGTGGAACGATGTATCGGCCATATCAACCTCCCGTCAGCCGTATTAAAGCTTCTTAGCTTTTTCTACTGCTTCTTCGATAGTACCAACCATGTAGAACGCCTGCTCTGGCAGGTGGTCATAATCACCGTTCAGAATACCTTTAAAGCCACGGATAGTGTCTTTTAGGGAAACGAACTTACCTGGTGAACCGGTAAATACTTCAGCAACGAAGAATGGCTGAGATAGGAAGCGCTGGATCTTACGCGCACGCGCAACAACCAGTTTATCTTCTTCTGACAGTTCATCCATACCTAAGATAGCGATGATGTCTTTCAGTTCCTGATAACGTTGCAGGATAGACTGAACACCACGAGCAACATCATAGTGCTCTTGGCCAACTACCAGTGGGTCTAACTGACGACTGGTTGAATCCAGTGGGTCAACCGCAGGGTAGATACCTAACGAAGCAATTTGACGGCTCAGTACCACTGTCGCATCTAAGTGAGCAAAGGTGGTTGCTGGGGATGGGTCAGTTAAGTCATCCGCAGGTACGTATACCGCCTGAACAGAGGTGATAGAACCTGTTTTGGTTGAAGTGATACGCTCTTGCAGAACACCCATCTCTTCAGCCAATGTTGGTTGGTAACCTACCGCTGATGGCATACGACCTAACAGTGCTGATACTTCTGTACCGGCTAAGGTGTAACGATAGATGTTATCGACGAATAACAGTACGTCACGGCCTTCATCACGGAATTTCTCAGCCATAGTCAGACCAGTCAGTGCAACACGCAGACGGTTTCCTGGTGGCTCATTCATCTGACCGTAAACTAACGATACTTTGTCAAGAACGTTAGAATCTGTCATTTCATGATAGAAGTCATTACCCTCACGAGTACGCTCACCAACACCAGCAAATACAGAGTAACCTGAGTGCTCGATCGCGATATTACGGATCAATTCCATCATGTTAACTGTTTTACCAACACCCGCACCACCGAACAGACCGACTTTACCACCTTTAGCAAATGGACAAATTAAGTCCATAACTTTGATACCGGTTTCAAGCAGTTCTTGAGAGTTTGATAACTCTTCGTAAGTTGGTGCTTCACGGTGGATTGACCAACGCTCTTCGGTTTCAATCTCACCTTTCATATCAATAGGTGTACCCAGAACGTTCATGATACGTCCTAAAGTCGCTTTACCTACTGGTACTTCAATTGGGTGGCCTAAATCTTCAACTTTTAAGCCACGGCTTAAACCGTCTGATGTACCCATTGCGATACAACGAACGATACCACCGCCTAACTGTTGCTGAACTTCCAGCACCAGTTTTTCTTTACCATTCATAACCTCAAGAGCGTCGTATACTTTAGGGACGCTATCCTGAGGGAACTCGGCGTCCACTACGGCGCCGATTACCTGGACAATCTTTCCAGTAGCCATCTTGAATCCTCTACGTAATTCGTAAACCTAGCTGTTATACCGCGGCTGCACCAGATACAATTTCTGTCAGTTCCTGAGTAATGCTTGCTTGGCGTGCTTTGTTGTACACCAATTGCAGTTCTTTAATCAGATTACCACCGTTATCTGTAGCGGCTTTCATCGCGACCATTCGTGCTGCCTGCTCACTCGCTAAGTTCTCTACGACGCTCTGATAAACCTGCGATTCAATATAACGACGCAGTAAAGTATCCAGTAACGTCTTAGGATCAGGTTCGTACAGATAATCCCAAGATTTTTCTTTCAGTTCTTCATCATCACCTGGTGGTAATGGTAAAACTTGCAGAATTTTAGGCTCTTGGGCCATGGTATTGATGAACTTATTTGCCACCACATACAGTTTATCTAAACGACCTTCGTCATAAGCCTGCAACATGATATTGACTGGGCCGATAAGGTCAGATAGTTGCGGATCATCCCCCATACCTGTTACTTGACCGACAACATTCCCACCTACAGAGGCAAAGAATGAAACGGCTTTAGAACCAACAAGGGCTAAATCTACTTCTACACCTTTATCAGACCACTCTTTCATGTCTGCCAGCAGTTTTTTGAACAAGTTAATGTTCAAACCACCACACAAACCACGGTCGGTCGAAACAACCAGGTACCCGACACGTTTAACTTCACGCTCTTCGAGGTATGGATGTTTATATTCCAGATTCCCTAACGCAAGGTGACCAATCACACTGCGCATGGTTTCTGCATAAGGACGGCTGGCTGCCATGCGTTCCTGCGTTTTACGCATTTTCGACGCGGCGACCATCTCCATCGCTTTAGTGATCTTCTGTGTGTTTTGCACACTGGCGATCTTCGAACGTATCTCTTTTGCGCCGGCCATTTCTGCTTCTCCTCATGAACCAGACGGCCTAATGATCATTATTAGGCCGAATAGTTATTACCAGGACTGAGTCGCTTTGAAGTTGTCTAGCACGCCTTTCAGCTTCGCTTCGATTTCTTCGTTATAAGTACCGGTCTGGTTGATTTCTTTCAGTAAATCAGCATGTTCACGAGAAGCATAAGCTAATAAAGCCGCTTCAAATGGCACAACTTTTGAAATTTCAACATCTTCCAGATAACCACGTTCTGCAGCAAACAGAGATAAAGACTGTTGTGCGACAGACATTGGTTCGTACTGTTTCTGTTTCAGCAATTCAGTCACTTTCTGACCGTGGTTCAATTGTTTACGGGTAGCATCATCCAGATCTGAAGCGAACTGAGAGAATGCTGCCAGCTCACGATACTGCGCTAGTGCAGTACGGATACCACCAGAAAGTTTCTTCATAATCTTAGTCTGAGCTGCACCACCTACACGAGATACGGAGATCCCTGGGTTAACAGCTGGACGGATACCTGCGTTAAACAGGTTAGATTCTAAGAAGATCTGACCATCGGTAATAGAGATTACGTTCGTAGGAACGAATGCAGAAACGTCCCCTGCTTGCGTTTCGATAATAGGTAACGCAGTCAGTGAGCCGGTTTTACCTTTAACTTCACCGTTAGTAAAGTTTTCTACATACTCAGCGCTAACGCGCGCTGCGCGCTCCAATAAACGGGAGTGCAGATAGAAAACGTCACCAGGGTAAGCTTCACGTCCAGGTGGACGACGAAGTAACAGTGAAATTTGACGGTATGCGACAGCCTGTTTAGACAGGTCATCATAAATAATCAGAGCATCTTCACCACGGTCACGGAAGTATTCACCCATTGCACAACCCGCATAAGGAGCAAGGTATTGCAACGCTGCTGATTCTGATGCAGAAGCAACAACAACAATGGTGTTTTCTAACGCGCCATGCTCTTCTAATTTACGAACAACGTTCGAAATAGTCGATGCTTTCTGACCGATAGCGACATAAATACATTTAATGCCAGAGTCACGCTGATTAATAATCGCATCGACAGCCAGAGCAGTTTTACCTGTTTGGCGGTCACCGATGATCAATTCACGCTGACCACGACCAATTGGGATCATGGCGTCAACGGATTTATAACCCGTCTGTACAGGTTGGTCGACTGATTGACGGTCGATAACACCTGGAGCAATCATCTCAACAGGTGAGAAGCCATCATGCTCTACAGCACCTTTACCATCAATAGGTTCACCCAGTGTGTTAACTACACGACCAAGTAGACCACGGCCAACTGGAACTTCCAGAATACGACCTGTACATTTAACTTTCATGCCTTCTGCTAAGTCAGCATAAGGACCCATCACAACCGCACCAACAGAGTCGCGCTCTAAGTTTAATGCGATAGCGAAACGGTTACCCGGCAGTGCGATCATTTCACCCTGCATAACTTCGGCTAAACCGTGGATACGAATGATACCGTCACTAACGGAAACAATCGTACCTTCATTGTGAGCTTCACTCACTACATTGAACTGAGCAATGCGCTGCTTGATCAGTTCGCTGATTTCAGTGGAATTCAGTTGCATATGCTCCAGTCCCCTTAAGACTGCAAGACGTCAGTTAATCGCTCTAAACGGCCACGAACACTACCGTCGATGACAAGGTCACCGGCGCGTATAATCATGCCTGCGATAACGGACTTATCAATTTTGCAATTCAGCTTCACTTTGCGTGATAGACGTTTTTCCATCGCTGCAGAAATGTTAGCTAGCTGCTGTTTAGTTAGCTCAATGGCAGAAGTGACTTCAACATCAACCGTTGACTCGAGTACTGCGCGCAATTGAATAAATTGGCTCAATACTTCCGGCAATGTTGATAAACGGTCATTCTCAGCCATAACACGAATTAAGTTCTGAGCATGTTCATCAATTTGATCGCCACAAAGGTCGATAAAGATGTCAGCCAGTTTTTCTGATGCTAAAGAACCAGAAAGTAATTCGGTTACCTGCTCATTGCGTGCAACTTCAGCGGTGAATGCCAGCATAACCTGCCATTTATCGACAGCCTGGTTTTCCACAGCAAAGTCAAAAGCTGCTTTGGCGTAGGGGCGAGCTACCGTTGCTATTTCAGACATGCCCCTCCCTCCTTACAGTTCAGCGACCAGTTTATCAACGATGTCGCTATTAGCAGCTTCATCCACGGAACGTTCAATAATTTTCTCGGCACCAGCGATAGCCAGCATAGCGACTTGTTTACGAAGTTCTTCACGAGCACGTTTACGCTCTGCTTCCAATTCGGATTGAGCTTGTGCAACGATCTTACTACGTTCTTGCTCTGCTTCAGCTTTAGCTTCTTCAATCATTTGAGTGCGTTGTTTATTCGCAGACTCAATGATTGCTTGTGCTTCAGCTTTTGCTTTCGCTAACTGTTCGCCTGCATCGGCTTTCGCTAAATCTAAGTCCTTTTTCGCACGTTCTGCAGAAGATAAACCGTCAGCAATTTCTTTTTGACGTTTTTCAATGGCCGCCATAATTGGTGGCCATACATATTTCATGCAGAACAAAACAAACAGGACAAATGCGATGGCCTGGCCGAGGATTGTTGCATTTAAATTCACAGCACAATACCTCTTTCTTGGTTATTAACTAACTTGATGTTTTTACTGCTCATCACCATCATTAGGCGACAGCAAACATCACGTAAAGGCCCAGACCCACAGCAATCATTGGGATGGCGTCAACCAGACCCATAACGATAAAGAACTGTGTACGCAGAAGAGGGATCAGATCAGGCTGACGAGCAGCACCTTCTAAAAATTTGCCTCCGAGGATTCCGATACCGATTGCAGCACCGATTGCAGCTAAACCCATCATAATAGCGGCAGCCATGTACAGCAGATCCATACTCAGGTTTTCCATGACAGTCTCCAGTTTGTTTCAGTTATTTCTTTAAAGAGTTAATAATTAATGTTCTTCAGATGCCATCGACAGATAAACAATCGTTAGAACCATGAAAATAAAGGCTTGTAACGTAATAATCAGTATGTGGAATATCGCCCAAGGTAGGCTTAATAACCACTGTGACCACCACGGTAACAGACCAGCAATAAGAATAAAGATCAGTTCACCCGCATACATGTTACCAAACAGTCGAAGACCGAGTGAAACAGGTTTTGATAGCAGGCTTACCCCTTCCAGAATTAAGTTGATTGGAATAAATACAGGGTGATTAAAAGGCTGTAACGTCAGCTCTTTAGTAAACCCTTTTACGCCCTTCATCTTAATGCTGTAGAAGAGAATCAGGATAAATACACCAATTGCCATCGAAAGAGTGATACTCACGTCAGCAGTCGGAACGATGCGTAACGCTGGTAACCCTAAGATGTGTTCACCGATATATGGGATAAAATCAATTGGTAATAAATCCAGGGCATTCATTAACAGCACCCAAACGAACACAGTCAATGCCAAAGGTGCAATGACTTTGCTCTTCCCGTGATACATATCACGAACGCTGCTATCAACGAAACCAATGACCATTTCTACTGCAGTCTGGAATTTTCCCGGTACGCCACTGGTTGCTTTTACTGCTACTTTTCTAAATATCCATAGGAACAAAAGCCCCATGAGTACAGAGAAGAAAAGTGAGTCAATATTTAACACCCAGAATGATGGCGTATTTTCAGCATGGGGATTGACCAACTCGAAAGTACGTAGGTCCAACTGAAGGTTATTCAGATGTCCACCTATGTAGTCTCTAGTGGTTAATGCTTCTCCTGATGCAGACATGATGCCAATTACCCTTTTGTTGTTAAAAACGCTAACCGTTTATGACGGCTGGTGCAACGACCTGCATAACAAGCACCGCTAAGTAGGTCATGACCAGTGGTGCAAATGCCGCTTTAAACACTCCTAAAGCAACTATCAGCAAGGCTATTGATAATATAACCTTCAACCCTTCACTGAAAGCAAAAAGCCAGTTTATGCGAACTGAAGCTTCATTTTCATCTACTTTTTGTAAGCGTAGTAATAATAAAAATGCAATATTGGGTAACCAACATGCAATTCCACCTAAAAAAGCAGAAAAGCTCCAGTCTGTACTCTTAAAGTAGAAACCCGCACTGAGAATAACAAAAGTCATAAACTGCAAAAATAACAGTTTCAGTGCAACTTTCCCGCTGTAGAGGGAGACAGACATGACGTTTGTATTCTCCAGACTCGCTATCGTAAAAGGTATTACTGAATAATGTATCAAACTGTCTTTGCTATAAAGTGTCAAGTGACAAAAACGAGCAAATTATACGGGGCGTGGCAATGAATTCAATCAATAAGTAGCGAAAAAGTGAAGAATAATTTAAATTTTTTATGAAGGTTCCATTTATGGAAAATGATTAGCAACAAAAAGCGCAAAAATAATCAGCATAAACAGAAAAAATAATGTGATCTAGAACACATAAATTAGTATATAAATAAATTTTATTTCATAAAAATTATAATAGAGTTAACAAATAACTGCCTTTTTCTGAACAAAAACAGCCAAAAAGAAAAATAATTAATGATTTTTCAATTAAATAAATTAAATATTTTTGAGAATGCATAAATTTATTAATTTATTTTAGAAAGAAAAATAAAAAAATGAGGGGAATACAGGCAATTAAATAAAAAGATAATTATTTGTTACTTAATTGTAAAATATGGGTAACTATGGAATGACGCTATTTTATCCCTTAAAGTAAATAGCGATAACATTGTAAATGTTATCGCTAAAGCACAAAAAATGAAAAAAGAAGCCGATGAATAGCCGTCTACAGTTTAAAAAATAACCAGATGACGCTGTTCATTCAATTCGGGGATCGCTAAATTAATCACCTTTTCAGGCATCTTTAAACCATTTTCAGAAAGCTCATCAAGTTCTTCTTGATGAATTTGCCCTTTTAATGCATAAAAACGCCCGTGTTCTTCAGTGACTAAATGTGAACACCAAGAAAGCATATCTTTCATCGACGCAAAAGCACGACTAATCACACCATCAAATGGTTTTTCTACTTGATACTCTTCAACTCGATATTGCACAGGTTCGATATTATGCAGAGCTAATTCATGCTGAACTTGTTTCATAAAACGAACGCGTTTACCTAAGCTATCAAGTAACACAAAGTGGTGATCGGGACGCATTATTGCTAAAGGAATACCGGGCAATCCAGGCCCGGTACCAACATCTATGAAGTTGTTTCCTTCAAGGTATTGACTCACAACTATGCTGTCTAAGATATGACGAATAAGCATCTGTTGAGGATCTCTGACAGAGGTCAAATTATATGCTTTATTCCATTTATCGAGCATAGCAACATAAGCGGTTAATTTTTGGGCTTGAACATCAGTTAACTCAATATTGGCTTGCTTTGCCAGCTTTTTTAACCGATTAAGTAAGTCACTCATGATGCACTCCGGCGTAATAAACCTTGTTTTTTTAACCAAACAAGTAAAATTGAGATAGCTGCAGGTGTCACACCGGAGATCCGCGATGCCTGACCTATTGAAGTTGGCTTGTGATCGTTTAGTTTGGCAATGACTTCATTTGATAATCCACTCACCTGTTTGTAGTCGATATCAATAGGCAATGCAGCACTTTCATTACGCAGTTGTTTTTCAATCTCTTCTTGTTGACGATTGATATAACCTTCGTATTTTACTTGGATCTCAACTTGCTCTGCCGCTTGTGGTCTCGAATCATCAATACCAGGAGCAAAACGAGGGATCTTTTTCAAAATCTCATAGGTCATTTCAGGACGACGTAATAAATCTTCCCCATTCGCCTCTTTAGACAGTGGCGTTTTAAGTAATTGATTGATTTCTTCTAGGTTATCCGCTTTTGGATGAACCCAAATATCTCTTAAACGTTGACGCTCTTTTTCAACTAATTCGACTTTTTCACTAAATTGCGCCCAACGGTTGTCATCAACCATACCAAGTTCACGACCAATTTCAGTTAAACGTAAATCAGCATTGTCTTCACGTAACATCAAGCGATATTCAGCGCGTGAAGTAAACATTCGGTATGGCTCTTTCGTACCTAAGGTACAAAGATCATCAACTAATACACCAATGTAGGCTTGATCACGACGAGGGAACCAACCTTCTTGATCAAAAGCATAACGTGCCGCATTAAGACCTGCTAATAGACCTTGCGCTGCTGCTTCTTCATAACCGGTAGTGCCATTAATTTGGCCGGCAAAGAATAATCCGTTGATAAACTTACTTTCGAGTGTTTGTTTAAGATCACGGGGATCAAAAAAGTCATACTCTATCGCATAACCAGGTCGGATGATCTTGGCATTTTCCATACCTTTCATGGAATTTACTATTTGCATTTGAACATCAAAAGGTAAGCTTGTTGAAATACCATTAGGGTAAATTTCATTGCTTGTTAAGCCTTCAGGCTCTAAAAAGATTTGGTGTGAATTGCGATCAGCAAATCGCATCACTTTATCTTCAATTGATGGACAATAACGAGGACCGATACCTTCAATAACCCCTGCATACATAGGACTGCGATCAAGGTTATTACGAATTATTTCATGTGTTTGCTCATTAGTATGAGTAATATGGCAAGGCATCTGTTCAGGATGTTGATCCACATTACCTAAAAATGAGAAAACAGGCATTGGATTATCGCCTAACTGTGGCGCTAATTGACTAAAATCGATAGTTCTTGCATCAATACGAGGTGGTGTACCTGTTTTTAAGCGACCTACACGTAAAGGTAATTCTCTTAATCGATGTGATAAAGAGACTGATGGTGGATCACCTGCTCGGCCACCACTGTAATTTTCTAAACCAATGTGGATTTTTCCATCAAGGAAAGTTCCTACGGTTAAAACTACCGCTTTAGCACGGAATTTTAATCCCATACGAGTGACTGCACCCGTTACTTGGTCATTTTCAACAATGAGATCTTCAACGGGTTGTTGGAAGATCATTAAATTAGGCTGATTTTCAAGTGTTGTACGAATAGCTTGGCGATACAGTACGCGATCGGCTTGTGCTCTTGTTGCTCTTACTGCTGGCCCTTTACTTGCATTAAGGGTTCTAAATTGAATACCAGCATGGTCGATGGCTGTGGCCATTAATCCACCCATGGCATCGATCTCTTTTACCAGATGCCCTTTACCAATCCCACCAATAGCTGGGTTACAAGACATTTGGCCCAAAGTATCAATATTGTGGGTCAGTAATAGGGTTTGACGCCCCATACGAGCTGCAGCCATAGCGGCTTCTGTACCGGCGTGACCACCACCGATGACAATGACGTCAAAATGTTCTGGATAAAACATGTGTGAACCTTAAATGTTACGAAATGCTGAATGTGTTGCATTGGGAAAACGAATTCTACTCAACTTTTTGACAGATACAAGTGAGCATGATCCGCAGGTAATTATTTAAAGATCTTTTTATTTAAAGATCTCTTTATTAGATCTTTTATTAAGGAAGCGATCCTCTGTGGATAAGTGGATTTTCTATTTAAAGATCATAAAAGTGTAAAGGATCATATACTGTGAATGATCCGTGATCTAGATGCTGATAAGCTGGGATCAAAACAGCGAGTTATACACAGGTCATTTCTGGATATAGGCTTATACAATGGATAACTACGGGTTAACCCCTGCTTTTAAGCATAGTTATCCACATCTGACTGCTGTTTTTTTGTTCGATTTAAAGTAAATTTTTCCAAGTTGTAAGCCATTCCTCTGCTGGATCTTCCGGAATGTCGTGTTCTTGTATATCTATTTCTAGGCGATCACCTAATCGAACAGCCCCTTTTTCTATTAGTTTTTGATCTAATGTTCTGATCGCACCACAGAAAGTGTCATATTCACTACTTCCTATACCTACAGCACCGAAAGAAACTTTACTTAGATCAATGCCGTCTGCTGAGATTTCGTCAGCAAATGGCTGGAGGTTATCTGGGATCTCACCTGCACCGTGTGTGGAAGTGATCACCAACCAGATCCCTTCTTGCGGAAGATCATTAAGAGAAGGCCCATGGTGTAGATCTGTCTCAAATCCCTCTTTAGATAAGATCTCTTCGAGGTGTTCGGCGACATATTCAGCACTACCCATGGTGCTGCCACTAATTAGCGTGACTTTTTTCATTCATGATCTCCTTATGTTCAAGACGCGCTATTGTACGCTGTGAATCACTTGGGATCTACCTGTGGATAATGTGGTTATAAAAAAAAATAGTTTTTTTTTGTTATGGCTTGATTGTCCTTGTTATCGGGTTTTGCAAAGAGATCAAGGTTTCTGTCGATTGGATTTCATCAATAGTCTGAATTTTGTTGATAAGTACGTCTTGAAGCGCTTCGATGCTTTTACACATTACCTTAATAAAGATACTGTATTGACCTGTTGTATAATAAACCTCAACCACTTCATCTAACTTATCTAGCTTATCTAATGCGGTATGGTAGTCTTTGGCACTTTTTAAAATGATGCCAATAAAGCAGCAAACATCAAACCCTAGTTGTTTTTCACTTATATCTACGCGTGTCCCCGTAATAATTCCTGCTTGCTTCATTTTTTCAACACGAACATGAATTGTGCCCGGACTTACTGCAAATTTTTTAGCTAATTCAGCATAAGGTGTTCGAGCATTCGCCATTAAAGCGTGAAGTATGTCACGATCGAGATTATCGATCTGATAAATATTGTCCATAAAATCCCCCTGTTTTTAATGATAATGCATTTTTATAGTGTTTTTTTTAACGATTTTAAATAGGCAAGGCTATTTTTAATGAAGTATATTGAATTTACCCCCACTTTTGTTGCTTAATCTATCTCAGCAAAACACAACATCGCCACTAGGGATATAAAAAATGGAAAAATCATTCATTCAGACTCAACAACAAATTAGCTTTGTTAAATCATATTTTTCACGTTTATTAGAAAAAGAATTAGGCCTGATTGAAGTTCAAGGACCGATCTTAAGTCGCCTTGGTGATGGAACTCAAGATAACTTATCTGGTCATGAGAAGGCCGTACAGGTTAAAGTGAAATCTTTACCTGATTCTACCTTTGAAGTTGTCCATTCATTAGCAAAATGGAAACGTAAAACATTAGGTCGTTTTGGATTTAGTTCTGGTCAAGGTCTTTATACACATATGAAAGCCTTGAGACCAGATGAAGATCGCTTAACGCCAATCCATTCTGTCTATGTTGATCAGTGGGATTGGGAAAAAGTGATGGAAGGTGAGGAGCGTACACTACCTTATCTTAAGCAGACAGTGGGTAAAATCTATCAGGCTATAAAAGAAACTGAAAAAGCCGTCAGCGATGAATTTGGTCTGACACCGTTCCTGCCAGATCAAATTCAATTTATTCACACTGAAGAACTGTTACGCCGCTACCCTGATCTTGATGCTAAAGGTCGTGAAAAAGCGATAGCTGAAGAATATGGTGCTGTTTTCTTAATCGGTATTGGTGGAAAACTATCAAGTGGCGAAGCTCATGATGTAAGAGCGCCAGATTATGATGACTGGACAACACCTAACGAAGATGGCTTTGCAGGGTTGAACGGCGATATTTTAGTTTGGAACCCAGTATTGCAAGATGCTTTTGAAGTGTCGTCAATGGGTATCCGCGTTGATCCAGAGACATTAATGCGTCAGCTAACTTTAACTGATGATACTCAACGTCTTGAGTTAGATTGGCACAAAGCATTAATGCATGGCGATATGCCACAAACAATTGGTGGCGGTATAGGTCAATCACGTTTAGTCATGCTACTTTTGCAAAAAGAGCATATTGGACAAGTACAATGTGGCGTTTGGCAACAAGACACCCGTTTAGCTTTTGCGGATATGCTGTAATTATTGACGCCAACGTCGTAGTAATCGACTTTTTAACCCAGTATCAAAACGCCATATGTGGTCGAAAATTTTCATAATACTGGGTTTACCATAATTGGATAGGGTAACCGCATGGAAGCGATTATGCTGTTGCTGTTGGACTTTTTTGATTTTATTGATTAGGTTTTCGGGTAACCTTTGGGCAACAAAGTCAGAAATAACAACAGCATCAGCGTCTTTCCATGTGGGGGTATTAAGCTTATCTGCTACCTCATTTAAACAAGATGCTAAATCAGTTCCACCTCTAAATGTTTGATTCAAAAATTTAACAAGTTCTTGTAATCCATCAGAAGAAGATAATTGGTAATGGATCATTTCTGTTGAAAACAGCATGACATGACAGGCACGGTTATCCGCTAGTGCTATTTTCATTAGCGCTAAACCAAAGGCTTTAGCACATTGCTCATTAAATCCCCCCATAGAGCCAGAAGTGTCGATACAAATGATAAAAGGGCCTCTTGGCCGTTCTTCATCAAGGTGATGAGTGACTGGGCGTAATACTGTGCGTTCCTGCCAACTATCACCCTGTAAACGATAAGTATTGAGCTGTTTTTCAATGAGTTTACGATAAAACTCATACTCAACTTCATTTATGCCTAATAAAGCTAGTTCAGCTGGTAATAAACGTAAAATATCATCACTTAAGCCTATACCATTTACTTGTTCTGGCGTGGTATCCGGTGCTTTTTCAACAATTGTTATTGATTCAAAAATCACACTCTCTTCAGGAAGCGATTTCGCCGTTTTACTTCGCCCCAGTAAGCTGGCCAATTTATGTAATTCAGGTTGTTGATTTAGAAAATCACTATAACGTTGAATAATTTTCTCATCATAGGGGGTTTTGGTAATAACGCCTTTGCTCATATCCCATAAACGGCCTGCAGCCCGTTCATTTTCAGAAAATGTATTACTTAAACTGCCACTTAATGCTAAGCGTTCTTGTAGTTCTGCAAGTAACTGCTCTTGCTCTTGTTCAAACAGTGCTTTATGTAATGTCGTGACTTGAAATATTAAACTAATGCGCCAGCGTTGAATAAATAGAGCTTGTTGAGCTGGAGAAAAAGGTTTATTTGTTTTTATTAGTTGTGTTGCTTCTATAACAAATGAAGAATCAAGCTGATTTAGTTCTGTAAGAATATTGTCCACTTGCTGATTAAAAACAGCATTACATAATGATTGCGTTTGCTGATAAAGTGCAAATTCATCTGCGATGATGGTCGGCACCAGTGTTTCTTTCACTTTTTCTTGTAAGCTTTTTTTCCATTGATAAATGTCTTTTAGTAATGCTTTTTTTAATCTTGGGTGTTTTTCAAAAAAAACAGCTAATTGAGGAGAAGCTAATAAAGTGATAATCACTTCTTCTATAAGCTGCCCTTCGTTTATCGCTAAAAGCATATCGATGGTAGAAAGTGTTAGCATGGCATGGTCACTTTATTTGACTTCTTAATTGAGATAATTTTTCATTTAATTGCAAAAAGCTTTGTTCTATAGAAATGAGCCAATCATTATCAATAAAGATATTAGGTTGATGATGATTAAAATTTTCTTGTTCAGAATAAATCTCTTGGGTGAGATCTTTTAATTTATCTAACCATTGTTGATTATCTTCAATAGGCTCTGTTTTGATGCTTTCTGACTGTTGGTATAACGACGTTGTTCGGCGACTAACATCCAACACCTCTAAGACACCATCTTGACGAATTTGTGCATTAATAGATTGTGGGAAACCAATACCATTTAATCTGGCAGAGAGTTCATCACCTTTATCTAAGAAAGTTTCTAATGCTTTTTTCTCAACAGTTATAAAGTTAACTTGAATACTATGTATATGCAGTGGAATATGTAAAAACAGCGTAAATTTATCAGACTGCATTTTTTCTGATAATTTGAAATGTATATTTCTACCAAACATACTACTTTGTTTTTCAAAGCGAAATGCTTGTTGATCTTGTTTGCTTCTTGTCGATTGCATCCATTCAGCCCACAGATTTTCTATTTTCTGTAAAAGTGTTAGCTGGTGGTATGCTTGTTCTGTTAATAGTGTTTTTAATAAGTCATTTAGCAGCGCAAAAGAAGCTTGATCATGCCAAAGGCAATCTTTTAACAGAATAAGATCTAAAGGTGATATCGCACTACGACCATTAAAAAAAGCACTGGCCTGTAATAGACGAACCGCTTTTTTCCAACGTCTGTCTGAAACATAAGGTGCTGCATCACTTTTATCGAGTGAGTCGCGAAGTTGATAAATTAATTCGAATAAGTGGTCATTCAAAGTAATTTTTTCTAACTCTGTTTGCCAAAGTAAAAATTCGTCTGTTGTAATTTGTAGTTGTTCAGGAATACGAAAAGCGCTGACCTCTTTATTAACTAATAACGCCCGGAAGTTTTTTTTATCTTGTACTTTTGATAACCAAATTCTAATCAGCATTCGATCATAAAGCGCTTCAAGACTGCTGTCTGAATCAGGTAGTTCATTAGAAGCCGAAACTAACAAACGCATGGGAATACTTACTTCGTTTTCGCCATTGCGAAATTTACGTTCATTAATTGCTGTTAATAAGGTATTCAAAATAGCGGGACCGGCTTTCCATATTTCATCAAGAAAAACAATTTCGGCGTCAGGTAAATAACCTTCGGTTAAACGTTGGTATTTTCCTTCATCTTTTAATGCTTGAATGGATAGTGGACCAAAAATTTCTTCAGGTGTTGAAAAACGGGTCATTAAATATTCAAATGCTTTAGCGTGTTTAAATGCCTCTTTCATTCTTCTCGCAATTAAGCTTTTAGCAATACCTGGAGGACCTAGCAAAAAAACGCTTTCTCCACTTAAAGCCGCGAGTAAGCAAAGCCGTATCGCTGATTGACGTTCATAAAGCCCAGTTTCAAGGTATTGGCTAAGTTGTGAGATCCGTTCTGCAAGTTGCATAAAGGCTCCTAATTAGGGTACTTATTTTCGTTATAGAGATGAAACTATCAAAAAATGAGTAATGACATATAGTCAATTATTCAATTAGTACACAATTCGTTTATAACAAAAATCGATTCAGCTTCCTACTGCTTCTTTTGGTTCTTTTTTGTTTTGCTGGCGAAACGTTTCGATGGTGATCACGTTTTTTCATTAATGTTGCTGAGATGATCGATTTAAAATACGACATGTCATCAATTAATGGCATTAAAACATTATCACTTGATAGTAAGGAAATATCATGGAAGCGAAGAAATTAGTGATTTTAGGTAGTGTTAATGTCGATCATATTCTTAATGTTGCTCATTTTCCGCATCCTGGTGAAACTATTTCCGGTAATCAGTATCAGATGGTTTTTGGGGGTAAAGGTGCAAATCAAGCCGTCGCTGCAGGGCGTTGTGGTGCTAATATTACCTTTTTAGCTTGTCTTGGAAATGACGATATTGGTCAAAGTGCTAAAGCTCAGCTGATCACAGATAAAATAGATACAGATTGTATTGAATTAATTGATGATGAAGCCACGGGTGTTGCGTTGATTTTTGTTAATCAGCAAGGTGAAAACGTTATTGGTATACACGCTGGAGCCAATGGAAGGTTAAACAGAGAATATGTTGAACGTTATAACTCGGTGATTAAAAAAGCAGATGCTTTACTTATGCAATTAGAATCACCTCTAGATTCTGTATTAAAAGCGGCTCAAGTCGCTAAACAAGAAAGTGTGCAAGTTATATTAAACCCAGCACCAGCACAGGCTTTACCTGATGAATTATTATCTCTCGTTGATATCATTACACCTAATGAAACAGAAACTGAATACCTCACGGGGGTAAAAGTTATTGATGATGAAAGTGCTCAACGTGCATCTAATATATTACATGATAAAGGGATAGAAACCGTTTTAATTACTTTGGGTAGCCGTGGTGTTTGGGTTAGTCAAAACAATCAAGGAACGATGGTTCCGGCATTTAAAGTGACCGCAATAGATACTATTGCTGCAGGAGATACATTTAATGGCGCTTTTATAACGGCTTTATTAGGAGGTTTACCAATGATGAAGGCGATTAAATTTGCGCATGCAGCCGCCGCTATCGCTGTTACTCGTGCAGGAGCACAACCGTCAGTACCTTGGCGCCATGAAATTGAAGCTTTTTTGTCGCAGCATGACTAGCGTAAAAATAAGATTATCGCTATTTAGAGTGGCGTATAAAAGAGAGCTATAGGCTCTCTTTTATTTTTATATCTCAACTAATTAGTTTTCATTTTTCTTCTTATTAGTAAGATTATCACCATCATGCTTATTAAGTAATAAGAAGACAAATGAAGAGAGTAGTGTGATAGCGCCGACAGTAATAAAAGTATAATGGAAGTTATCTACCGTAGAGCCGGCATTTTCTGCATCAAAATAATTTAAGATAGAAGCACTTACTGCAATACCAAAACTAATCGCTAGTTGTTGAGTGACGGCTAAAACACTATTGCCTGAACTGGCATTATTGTCAGTTAAGTCAGCGAGTGAAATAGTATTCATCGAAGTAAACTGAATTGACATGACAACACCTAATAAAAAGAGTGGTAATACTAGGTAATAAATAGACATATCAGGTGATTGTAAGGAAAACTGTGCAATCATCAGACCTATAATAATGGTTATTCCAAATAGTGTCCGGCGATAGCTAAATGTCACTAAGACTTTTGTCACAAAGGATTTGGCGAGTATAGAGCCCAAAGCCATTGGTGCCATCATCATACCTGAGATAATAGCAGGATAGCCAAAACCTACTTGTAACATCAGTGGCATTAAGAAAGGAATGCATCCTGTTCCTAAGCGCGTTGCGATATTACCCGCAATACCGACAGAGAAAGTCCGTGTTTTGAATATATTTAATGGTATTAAGGGTTGCTGGTGGCGTTTAGCGTGATTGATATAGAGACCAAGTAAAAAGAAGCCACCTAAAATCACCGCAAGAGGGATATATCGAGAGATGTTTTTATCGCCAAAAAGATCGAGGCTGACGGATAACATGACTAAACCAAAACCAAAGAAAATAAAACCGAGTAAGTCAAATTTACGTTTTGGCATCGTAAAATTAGGCATATGTTTTATGGCGTAAAAAATACCAAGTAAGCCAATAGGAATATTAATAATAAATATCCAATGCCAAGAAGCATAGGTGACAAGGATCCCTCCCAATAATGGACCCGCAATTGGCCCCACAAGCCCCGGCATGGTGACAAAGTTAAGAATGGGAAGGAGTTCGCTACGAGGATAAGCTCTTAATAAAGCAAGACGAGCAACCGGCATCATCATTGCACCACCTATTCCTTGTATAACCCGCGAAATTACCAAAAAAGCAAGGTTAGGAGAAAGTGCGCATAATAATGAACCGCCAGAAAAGAGTGAAACGGCGATAATGAAAATCTTGCGAGTCCCAAATCTATCAGCTAACCATCCACTTACAGGAATTAATAAAGCTACCGTTAAAGTATAGCTAATTACGGCTGATTGCATGGCGAGAGGGGAGTGATTAAGACTTTTAGCTATATCAGGGAGTGCCGTATTTAATATAGTCGCATCTAATGACTGCATAAAAAAAGCCATTGCAGCGATCCAGGGCAACCCTGACATATTTTTGGCGGATTTTAACATGTAACAGATACCGTCTTTCTTTTATATTTAGCTTATTAGCCAGTATAAACAAAAAGACAATAAAATCGTATTAAAAATACTCAGTCATTTATTAATAGTATTAAACAAAGATCACGCGCTCTATTTCCATCTCCTTCTATAATCGCTTGTACAATTTGATTATGAGTTTCAGGCTGTACTGTTTCATTGCCAACAATTAAATCAAAATATTTTTTGTAGGCAGATAGAAAAAGAGAACCAAAAGAAGCAAAAAATGGATTGCCACTGGCTTGATAGATTAGATAGTGAAATTGTGTATCAATATCTAACCAATGCTGACGGTTAAAGTTATCTTTGAGTAGCTGCATTTCTGTAGCTAGAAATAATAGCGACTCTTTTTGTGTCTCTGAAGCATGTAATGCAGCTAAATAACAGGCTTGAGGTTCTATTGCTAAACGAACATGATGGAAATAATGACTCACCTTATTAAACTCACCGCTATCTATCCACCAATTAAGTAAATCATTATCTAATAGATTCCAATTTTGCATTGGCGTAACTCGAGTACCTATTCTTGGGCGAGGTAGTAACATACCTTTTCCAGCTAGCATTTTTATTGCTTCACGAATAACAGTTCGACTGACTGAAAGTAGTTCAGCGAGTTCTATCTCACCAGGTAATAAAGATTCAGGTTCGTAGTATCCAGAAAGTATTTGTTTACCTAGCTTTTCAGCAACAATATAAGAAAGATTTTTTTGGGATGCTGAGCGTTGTTCGCTTAGTTGCATAATAATAGTTACCTTTACCATAATTTGCTTTCTATATTACGTGAGTAATAGCAATAAAGCTGTTTGGATTTTAATCTATCAGTGTAAAATTAGAGCATTTTCATTCGTTTTGTTGAAAAATAGAGCGAACAGAAAAAAAATTGAAATAAATACTTGCGCTAATCTGAGAAGCCCCTATAATGCGCACCCACTGACCGACGATGAGCTGACAACAGCAACGACGGAAAGGGAAGAGAAAAGAAAAAAGTTTGAAAAAACTCTTGACTCTTCAGAGGAATAGCGTAATATACGCATCCTTGCAACAACGCAGAAGACCGGAAACGGCAGCGATAGTTGCACTGCTCTTTAACAAATTATCAGACAATCTGTGTGGGCACTCGCAGAGACGATATCTTCTAAAAAATTAGATGTATCAAGTCTTGAAGAGTGACTAACAAGTTAATTCATATAATGAATAAGCTAAGTTTTCGATTTCTTTGAGCATCAAACACTTTTAATTGAAGAGTTTGATCATGGCTCAGATTGAACGCTGGCGGCAGGCCTAACACATGCAAGTCGAGCGGTAACAGGAGAAAGCTTGCTTTCTTGCTGACGAGCGGCGGACGGGTGAGTAATGTATGGGGATCTGCCCGATAGAGGGGGATAACTACTGGAAACGGTGGCTAATACCGCATAATGTCTACGGACCAAAGCAGGGGCTCTTCGGACCTTGCACTATCGGATGAACCCATATGGGATTAGCTAGTAGGTGGGGTAAAGGCTCACCTAGGCGACGATCTCTAGCTGGTCTGAGAGGATGATCAGCCACACTGGGACTGAGACACGGCCCAGACTCCTACGGGAGGCAGCAGTGGGGAATATTGCACAATGGGCGCAAGCCTGATGCAGCCATGCCGCGTGTATGAAGAAGGCCTTAGGGTTGTAAAGTACTTTCAGCGGGGAGGAAGGTGATAAGGTTAATACCCTTGTCAATTGACGTTACCCGCAGAAGAAGCACCGGCTAACTCCGTGCCAGCAGCCGCGGTAATACGGAGGGTGCAAGCGTTAATCGGAATTACTGGGCGTAAAGCGCACGCAGGCGGTCAATTAAGTCAGATGTGAAAGCCCCGAGCTTAACTTGGGAATTGCATCTGAAACTGGTTGGCTAGAGTCTTGTAGAGGGGGGTAGAATTCCATGTGTAGCGGTGAAATGCGTAGAGATGTGGAGGAATACCGGTGGCGAAGGCGGCCCCCTGGACAAAGACTGACGCTCAGGTGCGAAAGCGTGGGGAGCAAACAGGATTAGATACCCTGGTAGTCCACGCTGTAAACGATGTCGATTTAGAGGTTGTGGTCTTGAACCGTGGCTTCTGGAGCTAACGCGTTAAATCGACCGCCTGGGGAGTACGGCCGCAAGGTTAAAACTCAAATGAATTGACGGGGGCCCGCACAAGCGGTGGAGCATGTGGTTTAATTCGATGCAACGCGAAGAACCTTACCTACTCTTGACATCCAGCGAATCCTTTAGAGATAGAGGAGTGCCTTCGGGAACGCTGAGACAGGTGCTGCATGGCTGTCGTCAGCTCGTGTTGTGAAATGTTGGGTTAAGTCCCGCAACGAGCGCAACCCTTATCCTTTGTTGCCAGCACGTAATGGTGGGAACTCAAAGGAGACTGCCGGTGATAAACCGGAGGAAGGTGGGGATGACGTCAAGTCATCATGGCCCTTACGAGTAGGGCTACACACGTGCTACAATGGCAGATACAAAGAGAAGCGACCTCGCGAGAGCAAGCGGAACTCATAAAGTCTGTCGTAGTCCGGATTGGAGTCTGCAACTCGACTCCATGAAGTCGGAATCGCTAGTAATCGTAGATCAGAATGCTACGGTGAATACGTTCCCGGGCCTTGTACACACCGCCCGTCACACCATGGGAGTGGGTTGCAAAAGAAGTAGGTAGCTTAACCTTCGGGAGGGCGCTTACCACTTTGTGATTCATGACTGGGGTGAAGTCGTAACAAGGTAACCGTAGGGGAACCTGCGGTTGGATCACCTCCTTACCTAAGAGATACGTGTTATGTG